>JACCXR010000566.1 GCA_013696915.1 Euzebyaceae bacterium | reverse complement strand
GGGGCGGTGGCTCAAGGGCAGCCCTGCCCGCGGATCCGCTGGTCGATCTGCGCCGCCACCGCCGCGGTGACCGCGGCCGTGCCGCCGTAGACGAACGCCCCGCTGAGCGAGCCTTGGTGCTCGCAGGCGTAGGCCTCCGCCTCGGGGTGCAGCACGGCGCCCGCGGTGAGCAGGATCGGTCCGCCCAGGCGGGCGACGTGCGGGCCGCCGGTGAGCGCGTCGGCGAACACCTCGGTGCGGGCGACGCCGAGGACCGGTGGTGCGGCGAAGAACCTCCGCGCCACGGCAACCGCGGTGGCCTCGCGGCCCGAGCCGACGATCGGCTCCGCCTCCGGGTGGGCGCGCACCGCAGGGCCGCCGACCGCGTAGCGCGTCGCGTCGGCGCGCTCCGCGAGGTAGGCCGCGGTGGCGGGATGCGGCCGGTCGCCGGCCGATAGCAGCACCGCGCCCCCGTTTCGCGCGGCGGCCGGACCGGCCGCCAGCGCGTCGGGGTGGTCGACGCCGGTCGTCAGGAACAGCGGGTCGGGATCGCCGATCTCGCGGGCGATCGCGATCGCGGTCTCGACGCGCGTCGGGCCGGCGAGCCGGGCGACGTCGTAGCCGAGCGCCTCCAGCTGGGCCGCGACCGGCGCGCCAACCGCCACCTCGCCGCCGAGCACGTAGACCGTCCGGCCCGCCGGCAGCACCCGCGCGAGCTCATCGGCCACCGCGGCCGGCAGCGCGCCGGTGGGGGTCAACAGGGTCGGCCCGCCCTTCGCCACAGCCAGCGGCGTGCCGGTCAGGGCGTCGGGGAAGTCGTCGGCGCGGGCGACGAGCGCCGCGCTCGCGGAGCCGTCCGAGAAGTCGGCCTGCGAGATCGCGATCGCGGTCTCGATGCGGGTCTCACCGGCGAAGCGGGAAGGCGGGGCGTAGAGGATCGACTCGGTCTCGACCAGGCTCGTGTTGCCCGCCTCGTCACGGAACTGCACGTGGACGTCGGCGACCTGGCCGGGGCGCACGTCGCCCAGGTCCCACCCGGGGACCACCGCGCGGAACGGCTCGAACGGCACGCCCGTGAAGTCCAGGTCGTTGGACAGCCGCATCTGCAGCTGCGCGGTCGGGGACCCCTGCACGACGGCGCCGTCGCCGCCGTCGTGGTCGTCGGCGAGCCTGTCGGTAGCGGACACGTCGAGCGTCACGGTCAGGCGCGGCGTCGACGGCGCGCCGCCGTCGATCAGGATCGTCCCGAACGGCGGGTACGGGTCAGCGCTGACGTCGACCACGTCGGTGGGCTCGACCCGGGCCGGCACGTCCTCACCGCCCTCGGACCGGACCGTGGGGTCCAGCCGGCACTGGACGCGCTGCCCCTCGGCCACGTCGCGGTGGTCGTAGTGGCGCTCGTTCAGATCCGGGCCGCTGAGCTCGGCGACCAGCACCCAGTCGGTGAGCGGCTCGACGGTCCTGCACCAGATGTCGAGACCGACGAGCTCGCCGCGCTCGGGCGGGCTCCAGTCGAGTGTCACGAACGGGTCGCCGTCCTCGGCCTCGGGCACCGCGCCAGCGCCCCGCAGGGGGCCGACGCGGTCGTCGTCGGGGTCAAGCGGGTCGCGGTCGTCCACCCGGCAGCGGGCGCCGCCGCCCGGCTGGACGACCTCGCTGTCGTCGCGCTCGCCGCCGCCGTCGGTGTCCGACGTGCGCGGGTCGGTGCCGACCTCGAACTCGCAGCGGTTCGGCAGGCCGTCGTCGTGATCGCGGTCGGCGTCGTCGGGGTCGGCGGGATCCAGGCCGTGCCGGCTCTCCCAGTCGTCGGGCAGCTCGTCACCGTCGCTGTCGTCGCCCTGGGAGAGCGCGAAGCTGCCCTGCGCCTCGCGCCGCACGTCCCCGACCACCGAGAGCGCCTCGACCTGGTAGGACCCCACGACCGCGGGCTCCTCGCCGTCGGCCGGGCTGGTCGCGGCGACGTCGCCGAGACTGGTCGCGGTGTAGACGTTGCCGTACACGCCGTCGTCCGGCTCGCCGTCGCCGTGCTCGCCGTCGTCGTGCAGCAGCAGGCTCCGCGTCACGCCGTCGGGGTCGCGGACGATCGCGGTCACCGCGCCGTCGAGGATCGGACCGTCCGGGCCGGTGAGCATCCCGAGGATCGGCACGGGCGTCCCGCGGGTCGCCGCGGTGACGCCGACCAGCAGCCGCAGCTCCAGGTCGGTGCGTGCGGTGACGCTGGTGATGGATTCCTGGCCGAGGTTGCGCACGGTCAGCGTCCACTGGCCGGGCGGGGGGTCGTGGACCTCCCACACCTCGTTGGTGCCCTGGGACGAGGGTCGCCGCAGCGCCGTCGACACGGGGGTTCCGTCCGGGTCGGTGAGGAACGTCGCGCCGCGGCTCACGGGGGACTGCCAGCCGGTCGACACGACCAGCAGGTCGGTGGTCTCGTCGACGACGAACGCGCTGGTCTGCGGCACCGAGCTGACCTCGCCGGCCGCGGACAGGATGCGCTGACGACCCGCGGCCTGCGCCACCTGGTAGCTGTAGACGCGGCTGAGGTGGTTCTCCCACCCGAGTGTCTGGCCGTCCGCCGCGAACGTCGGCCCGGCGGAGTCGAACAGCGGCACGTCGCCGTCGACGTCGGCGAAGTCGTAGGTGCCGCCCGGGACCGAGGCCGCGATCTGCGCGAGCAGAACCTCGTCGGCATGGGGCCCGTAGCCGACGGCGTCGATCGCGCAGCCGTTGTCGACGACCTCGTCGCGGACGTCGTCCCACAGCGGCACTTCGTTCTGCCAGCCGTCGCTGAGCAGCACGAACGTGCAGAGGTGGTCGTCCACGCCGCGGGCGTCCTCCTCGGCGGCGGCGACCTGCATGCCGCCGCCGATGGACGTCGCGCCCCCGGCCGTCTCGGCCGCGATCTGCGCCTCGAGCGCGGCCCGGTGACCGGCGCCGACCTCGGCGAGCTGCGCGCGCAGCTCGGCGACCTCGTCGAAGACGACGTAGGCGCCCTGGTCGTCGTCGGCGAGCTCGTTGACCATGAGGTTCGCGGCGTTCTGCGCGGCGGTCAGCCGGCCGCCGTCGGCCATGCTCCCGGAGCGGTCTAGGACGACGATCCGGTCCAGGGTGCGCTCGACGTAGAGCACCGCGCTGGCCTGCGTGTCCGTCGCGGAGCCGAGGGCGACGCTGAGGTCGTAGAACGCCCCGGTCTGCGCGCCCGCGGCCTGGTCGGGCGCCTGCACCAGCAGCCAGTAGTCGTCCTGGCTGTAGGCCGCGCTCACGACCTCGGCGGGGATGTCGGGCCCGCCACCAGCCGCGCGCAGCGTCACGTCGAAGGCGTCGGGGGTCAGGCCGGCCACGGCGTCGCCCTCCGGGCCGTCGACGTCGAGGCGGACGATGAACCGCCGCGGGTCAGTGGCGAGGCCGGCGGCCGCGAACGCCGCGGTCGTCGGCAGCTTGATCCGCACGCTCGGCTCGGTGCAGCCCGAGCGGACGTCGACGGTGCCGCCGGTGTCCCATCCGGTGACGACGCCCGCCACGCGGTCGAGCCCGTCGGTGCGGACGGTGCGGGCCCACTCGGTGCCGTAGCGCGTCCACCGCTGGTCCAGCGTGGAGCCGGCGACGGTGAGGACGCTGAACCCGAACTGCTCGCCCCGGCCGTCGAAGCTGAACGCGACGTAGGGGCAGGAGGCGTCCGGCACGTACTCCCAGTATCGGGGTGAGCGGGGGTCGACCGTCTGGCTGATCTCGCTGATCGGCTCGTTGGTGAACTGCAGGTGGCCGCCGAGCCCGCTGGTCGCGGTGTTCAGCTCGGTGTCGACGAACCCGACGCGGTCGTCGCCGCCCGCGTAGCGGTAGGCGTACAGGGCGAGCGTGTAGTCGATGAAGTCGTCGCGGAAGCTGCCGCCCTGGTCGCCGATGAAGTCGGACACGGCGGCGAGCTGGTCGTCGGCGGCGGCGAGCTCGAGGTAGAAGTCGCGGATGGCGTCCCAGCCGAGCGCCGGCTCGCTGTCGCCGGCGGCCCGGTACTGGTCGAACAGCCACGTCCACCACAGCATGCTGTGGTAGCTCGCGTCGTCGATCGACGTGCTGCGCACGCCCTCGGTGTCGGCCAGGACCGCCTTCGACTGGTTCATGAAGTTGTAGCCGGTGCTCTGGTCGAGCGGGGTGTCGAAGCGGTCCTCGGACGCGCGGGCGATGCCCTCGCCGTAGAAGGAGCGGAAGCCGACCTCGTCGTTGTAGCGCTTCTGGACCAGATGCATCATCTCGTGGAACGCCACCCGGCGCTTGTTGAGGAAGTCGGCGTTGTCGTAGAGGTCGTCGTTGACGTTGATGCTGAAGTCGGTCGGCACGCCACCGTTCTTGGGGTCCTCGGCGATGAAGACGTCGAGCTCGGTCTCGCCGGACAGCACGTCGATGTCGTTGTCGAGGTAGAAGCGCCAGCCCGGCTCGACCTCCTCGGCCATGGACACCGCCACGACGTTGTCGCCGTTCGCGTCGTCGATGTTGGCGATCGCGTGCTCGCAGCGGTCGGGGACCCCGTCACCGTCGTCGTCGGCGGCGTCGTCGCCGGTGCAGCGCCCGGTGTTCGCGGCGGTGTTCTGCTCGGTGTAGTAGACGTGCACCTCGTGGGTGACGCCGTCGCGGGTGAAGGTGTGGTCGTAGCACTGGTCGAAGTCGACGTCGATGCCGCGGATCCTCTGGGTGACGGGGACCGAGCAGGCCTCGGCGCGCGCGGGCGCGGGGAGGGCGACGAGCCCGCTCGCGGCCATCGCCGCCGCGAGCATCACGGACAGCAGTCTGCGCGCCATCAGCAGAACACCGCCAGGTGGAACGGCCGGTCGGCGAGGGCGTCCGTCTCGTCGCGGGTGGCGACGAACACGCCGTCGGGATTCCCGCTGAGCGGCTGGGTATGCGCCACGCCGCGCAGCGGCAGGTGGTTGATGGCGTTGAAGCGTCCGACGGTCGCGAGGTAGGCGCACGCGCTCACGTCGGTGTCGAAGACCACCTCGTAGCGGCCCCCGCCCACGCCGAGGGGGCTGACGGACACGACCCCGGATCCCCGGATGAACTCGCCGCCGAAGTTGACGACCGCAAACAGGGCCGTGGCGGCCTCCCCCGCCGGTCCCTGCGGGCCTTCGGGTCCCTGCGGGCCTTCGGGTCCCTGCGCTCCTTGCGGGCCCTCCGGTCCGCTTGCGCCAGCAGGCCCCTCTGGGCCCGCCGCGCCACGGTCGAGGTCGAACTCGGCCGCGAGGTTCGCGAGCGCCACCGCGGTCTCGTTGCGGTTGGCGCCGGCGACCCTGCGGACCTCGAGCCCGAGGGAGGCGACCTGCTGTTCGACCTGGGCCGACAGTGCCACCGTGCCGCCCGCCAGGAAGACGATCTCCGGAGCCAGCGCCTCCAGGGCCGCGGCGGTCGCCGGATGCAGCGACGTCGACGGTGTCACCAGGACCGGGGCGCCGAACCGTGCCGCGATCGGTCCCGCCGCCAGCGCATCGACTGCGAGGTCGTCCCGGGCGAGGAACGCGGCGATCGGTGGGGACTCGACGGGCTGGGCGAGCGCGGAAGCGGGTGCCAGCGCCACGATCACCCCCACGATCAGCGCCGTCGTTACGGATCGGATGCGAATGTGTTGACGAAGTCCCGCCATGTCTGCCGCTCCTTTGCCGGATGAGTCCGCTCAGCGTGGGTCAGGCGGCCAGCCGAAACATCCGGCACATCCCGGATTTCACGGGTGCACGGATGGCTGCTCGGGAGTGCCGCACCGCCCGGGCCGCTGACGCCGGCCGCCGGGACTGCGGCGCGTGCATCGAGTGCGGGAACGTTGGTCGCGCGGGCCGTTTCCGAATCGCGGTATCCCGGCGCGCCCGTCGCCGCTCTCGTTCGACGATGGGACGATGGCACGACCCCGACGCCTTGCCGGGACGGTGATCCCGTTGGAGACTCTGAGCTGGCGCCCGCGGATCGTTGCCGAAACGGTCACGCCCGACATCCGGGTGCCCCCGGACATCCGCGAGCGCATGACCGATCGCCGACGAGACACAGCGGGCCCATCGCGGTCGCCGTCGTCGGACGCGTCCACGCTGGTCGGTCGCGATGCCGAGATGGCCGTGGTCCGTGATGTGCTCGCGACCGCGTGCGCCGGCTTCCGCAGCACCGTCCTCGTCGAGGGTGAGGCCGGCATCGGCAAAAGCCGGCTCGTCGAGGAGGCCCTGTCCGAGATGGAGCGCGGCGGGTCGCTCGTGGTCCGCGGCTGGGCGCGCGAGCCGGAGCGCGACCGCCCCTTCGGTGCCATCGGCGATGCACTCGGTCTGCGTCCGGACTCCCGGGACCCCGAGCGCGCGGCGCTCGCCAGGCTGCTGCACGGCGACCCCGACGCCCCGACGGCGGGGTCGCTGTCCTCGCAGGCCCCGGAGCTGCGCTTCCGTCTCGTCGAGGGGATCGTCGACCTCGTCGAGCGGCTCGCCGGCGCGGCGCCGGTCGCGCTGCTGCTGGAGGACCTCCATTGGGCGGACGACGCCACCCTGCTCGTCGTCGAGCAGCTAGCGCGAAGGTTGAAGGGTCTGCCCGTCGTCGTCCTGGCGACCCTGCGGCCGGCGCCGCGAGGCCGGGCGCTCGATCGGCTGGTCGGGATTCTGCTCGCGACCGGGGCGACGCGCCTGGAGGTCGGCGGGCTCGACCCGCCGTCCGCGACCGATCTCGTCGCCGGGCTCGTCGGGGCGGTGCCGGGCCCGGGACTGCGCGCCCAGATCGAGCGGGCCGGGGGGAATCCGCTCTACCTCGGCGAGCTCGTCGAGGCCCTCGTCGAGGAGGGGGGGATGGCCGTGACCGGCGAAACGGCTGATGTGCGCGCGGCGACGCTGCCGACCTCACTGGGGGAGACCGTCGTCCGCCGGCTGCGGTTCCTCGACGACGAGGCGCTCGACGTGCTGTCCGCCGCGTCGGTGCTGGGAACGGCGTTCTCGCTCGACGATCTCGCGGTGATGCTCGACACTCCGGCCACACGGCTGCTGAGCGCGCTGCGCGAGCCGCTGCGGGCGCGACTGGTCGCAGAGTCCGGGGAGCGGCTCGCCTTCCGCCACGACCTGGTCCGGGACGCGCTGTACGCCGACCTTCCCCTGACGGGGCGGCGGGCGCTGCACCTGCAGGCCGCCCGGCTGCTCGCGGGCGCGGGCCGGCGGCCTGTCGACGTCGCGCGGCACTTCGTCCTGGGGGCGGCTCAGGGCGACGCGGAGGCGATCGACTGGCTGAGCCGCGCGGCGCGCGATGCTGCCGCACGGTCCCCCGAGGTGGCGGCGCAGCTCCTCCAGGCCGCGGTCCGGCTTGCCGGACCGGATCATCCCCGCCGCGACGTCCTCGAGGCCGAGCTGGCCGCCGCGCTGGTCTGGTCGGGAAGCACGCTCGACGGCGAGGCGCGGCTGCGCGCCATCCTCGACCGGGCGCACGCACCCGAGATCGACGTGCCTGTGCGGCTCGCGCTTGCGCAGGCGCTGTTCCACGACGGCCGGGGCCAGGCCGCCGTCGAGGAGGTCGAGCGCACCATGGAGCTTCCCGCCCTCGAGCCGCTGCAGCGGGGCCGACTGCTCGCCGAGGCCGCACTGGGCCGTCTGTGGTCGGGCGCCCTCGATCAGGCCCGTGTGCATGCCGGGAACGCGCTTACCGCCGGGCATCTGGCCGAAGACGACGCGGCGGTCTGCAGCGCGCTCGCCGTGCAGAGCTGGCTGCGGCAGGCGGAGGGCGACACCTCCGGCGCGATCGCGATCGCCGAGCGCGCCGTCGAGGTGGCGGAGTCCAGCCGCACGCGCGAGGCGAGCCGGCGCCCGCCGCAGCTGCTCCTCGGGCTGCTGCTGATCGAGGGCGACCAGCTGGACGAGGCGGGGAAGGCCTTCGACGCGGCGCGCCGCATCGGAGAGGACCTGGGCACCGTGTGGGACCTGCCGGCGTTCCACTGGGCGCTGGGCCTGTCGCACTTCGTCGCCGGCGACTACGACGACGCGCTCGCGGAAGTCGAAGCGGGACTTGACGTGTCGGAGGAGGTCGGGACCCGGCTCCAGATGGTGTGGGCGCAGGCGATCGAGGCGCACATCCGCATCCAGCGCGACGACCTGCACGCCGCGACGGCGGCGCTCGAGGCCGGCGAGCGGGAGCTGGCGAGGGCCGGACCTCAGGCGAAGACCGACTGGCTGCTGTGGGCCCGGGCGCTGCTGGCCGAGGCCCAGGGCGACACCGAGGGTGCCCATGCGATCCTGCGGATGGTCTGGGACGCCTACACCGCGCTCGGCGTCGTCAGCGAGCGCCGGGCGCTCGGGCCGGACCTCGTGCGGCTCTCCCTGTTGAGGGGGGCGCGGTCCGAGGCCGAGGCGGTCGCCGGCGCGGTGCAGGAGGCAGCCGAGATGATCGCCACTCCCGGTGCGCGCGGGGCCGCCCTGCGGTGCCGCGGGCTGGCGTCGGGCGACGCCGGCCTCCTGCTCGACGCGGTGCGGGCCTACCGGGAGTCGCCCAGGCGCATGGAGCTCGGCCACGCCTGCGAGGACGCCGGCGTGGCGCTCGCGCGGGCCGGCCGGCGTGACCAGGCC
>JACCXR010000565.1 GCA_013696915.1 Euzebyaceae bacterium | reverse complement strand
GGCAGCGCGACTCGATGAGCTTGCGTCGGATGGCGGTGTTCACCGTGCGTCTCCGTGCGGCGAGGCCTTCCTTGGGCGCCCGCTGCGCTGTTGCGCGAAGCGCGGGCCTGGGCCGTACGTGACTCCGCGGCACTGGTCGACCACGACGTCGGAGCAGCGGTCCCAGAACACGCTGGCCGACACCCGCTGGGAGGCGTACATGCGCACGCTGGCGGAGGTGTAGCGGTCGGCGGACACCGGCCGCAGCGGGCCGTCGCGGCCGGTGCGGAAGGCGCCCTCGAACCCGGTCCACACCAGCGACACGTGCCCGGGTTCGGACGCCTCCAACTGCAGCCGTCCGTCGGCGAGCCGGGCGCCGTCGAGGTGTTGGACCGGGCCGTTGTCGAGCTGGATGTCCGCCCGGTTGTCGTAGTCCCGCGGGTCGGCGAACGCCTCGGAGGCGAATTCCGCGGCGCCGGCGACCACTCCCGGCGCGGGGAACGTCGGAACCGCGGCGGCGGTCGCGGCCGTGGGCGCCGGCAGCACCGCCAGCCCGGCGATGGCCGCGAGCAGGACGGCTCGGCGGGACGGACCTGCCCTCATACTCGCGCCTGCTCACCGTTCGCGGCGCCACACCGGCCGCCACGTGGGGAGGCAGTGTAGACGGGTCCGGCCCGGCGCCGGCGGTTCGGTTGGCGCGCCGGTCCGCCCCATCCCGTGCGACGTTGACGCGGCATACCGCCCCCGCGTAGCAACCGACGGGGTCGTCAGACCGTGCGCTGCGGGGGGCGCTGCACCTTGCCGGCCTTCATGCAGGAGGTGCAGACCGTCGCCCGCCGGACGCCGCCGTTGTCCCAGACGCGGATCCGCTGGACGTTCGGATTCCAGCGGCGCTTGCTCCGCTTGTGGGAGAAGCTCACCTGGAAGCTGAAGTGCGGACGCTTGTCGCAGATCTCGCAGATGGCGGCCATCGGGAAGGTCCTTGATCTTTAGGAGTACAGGATCGGGAGAGCGGGCCGGCGGGCAGCGGAAGGCGTCGCACCCAGGACGGCAATCGAGGGCGATCCTAGCCGAGCTGACAAGGGGCCGCCAAGGGCCGTCCCGGCGGCCACCCCTCCTACACTACGCGGGCAATGGACGCCTCGGACTGGCTCGACGCCGACGTCGCCGGCCTGGAGGGCGTCAGCCGCCGCACCGCCACGGCCCTGCGCACGGCCTTCGAGATCCGCACCGTCCGCGACCTGCTCGAGCACTACCCGCACCAGGACAAGTACCGGGACGTCGGGGCGCGCGTCCGGCTGGCCGACGCGCGCGTCGGGGAGCAGGTCACGATCGTCGGGACGATCGCCCGGTGGGCCACACTGCGGCCGCGCGGGCGGCGGATGACGATCGCGAAGGCGATGATCGCCGAGGACGGGGGCGGAAGGGTCGAGGCGCCGTTCTTCAACCAGGACTGGCGCGCCCGCCAGCAGCCGCCCGGCACGCGGGTCGCGGTCAGCGGCGTCCTCGAGCGCTTCCGGTCGGCGTTGCAGCTGAAGAACGCCAGGCTCGTCGTGCTCGACGCCGGTCCCGGCGAGGCCGCCGACGAGGCCGACGGGGACGTCGACCGCATCCAGCCGACGTACCCGGCGACGGAGGCGCTGCCGAGCCACCGCATCGCCCAGGCCGTCGCCGCGGCGCTGGCCGCACTGCCGCCCATGCCGGACTTCCTGCCCGAACCCCAGCGGCGCCGCCACGACCTGCTCCCGCTCGACGAGGCGCTGCGCACGATCCACCGTCCCCCCGATCTCGCCGCGGTGCTTCCCGCCCGCGACCGGCTGGTCCACGACGAACTGCTGTGCCTGCAGGTCGGGCTCCAGCAGCGCCGCCACCGCCTGGAGTCGGAGGCGGTCGGACTGGAACAGCCGCCTCTGCCGGACGGCCTCGCGGCGCGCTTCCTCGCCGGCCTGCCGTTCGCCCCCACCGGCGCGCAGAGCCGGTCGTTCGGCGAGATCGGCGCCGACCTCGCGCGCGGCAAGCCGATGCACCGCCTGCTCCAGGGCGACGTCGGCGCGGGCAAGACGATCGTTGCCGCGTGGGCCATGCTCGCCGCGGTCGAGCACGGCCGGCAGGCGGTGCTCATGGCCCCGACAGCGGTCCTCGCCGAGCAGCACCTTCGGACCTTCACGACCCTGCTGGCGCCCCTGGGGATCAACGCCCCCGGCGGCCTGCGGGTCGGCCTGCTGACCGGCGCCGCCACGACGGCGCAGCTGCGCGGGCTGCTCGCCGAGCTCGCCGTCGGCGACATCCACCTGGTGATCGGCACCCACGCGCTGCTGGAGGACCGTGTCCGCTTCGACGACCTCGGCCTGGTCGTCGTCGACGAGCAGCACCGGTTCGGCGTCGAGCACCGCACCCGTCTGCGGGACAAGCGCGACGACGGCCGCACGCCCGACGTGCTGGTCATGACCGCCACGCCGATCCCGCGCTCCCTGGCGCTGACGCTCTACGGTGACCTCGACGTGACCGTGCTCGACGAGAAGCCGCCGGGCCGCGAGCCGATCCGGACCGAGGTGATCCCCGCGGACTCCCCGCGCCGCGGCAAGCTCTACGACTACGTCGGGCAGCGGGTGGCCGAGGGAGAGCGGGTTTACGTCGTCTGCCCGCTGGTCGAGGAGTCCGAGGCGCTGCGGGTCGCGGCGGCCGACGGCAGCGACCGGCCGGTGGCGTCCGCCGAGCAGCTGCACGCACGGCTCTCGGCCGAGGTCTTCGCCGACCTCGGCGTCGGACTGGTCCACGGGCGGCTGCCCGCCGCAGAGCGCGACGCCCGCATGGACGCGTTCCGCCGTGGGGACACGCCGATCCTCGTGGCCACGACCGTCATCGAGGTCGGGGTGGACGTCCCCGAGGCGTCGGTCATGATCATCGAGGACGCGGACCGGTTCGGGATCAGCCAGCTCCACCAGCTGCGCGGCCGCGTCGGGCGTCGGGCGGCGCAGCGCAGCTACTGCGTCCTGTTCTCCGGCGCCGAGGAGGCCAACCCGCGACTGGAAGCGGTCGCCGCGACCGAGGACGGCTTCGCGCTCGCCGAGACCGACCTCCGGCTGCGGGGCGAGGGCAGCCTGTTCGACACCCGCCAGTCCGGCCTGCCGGACCTGAAGCTCGCGAAGCTGGTCCGCGACTTCGAGTGGGTCGCTCGCACCCGCGCGGACGCCCGCGAGCTCGTCGAGGGCGATCCCGACCTCGCGGCTCACCCGGCGCTGGTCGCAGAGGTGCGGCGCCGCTACGGCGACGAGCGGCTCGCGGCGCTGTCGACCGGATGACACCGTCGGCTCCCGCGGCGCACGCGACTGTCACGGTCGGGCGCCCGGCGCCGGCATCGAGCCGCCGATGCGCGTGATCGCGGGCACGGCCCGCGGGCGGCCGCTGACGGTGCCGCCCGGCCGGGACGTCCGTCCGACGAGCGACAAGGTTCGCGAGGCCATGTTCAGCTCGCTGGGGGATGTGGTGGCCGGGGCGCACGTGCTGGACCTGTTCGCAGGCTCCGGCGCCCTCGGGATCGAGGCGCTGTCCCGTGGCGCGCGCCACGCCGTGCTCGTCGAGCGCAGCCCCAGGGCCGTGGCCGCGATCCGCCAGAACCTCGCCCGCACCGGACTGGCCGAGCGCGCCCGCGTGGTCACGCTGGATGCCGCACGGTTCTGCCGGCGGCCGGGCGGGCACTTCGGCCTCGTGCTCGCCGACCCGCCGTACGCCGAGCCGCTCGCCACGGTGTACGCCCTGCTCGGCATGCTGCACGACGCCGGAGCGCTGGCCCCCGGCGCGACCGTCGTCGTCGAGCGCGACCGCCGGGATGCCGGGCCACAGCCGCCGCCGTTCCTGGCGCCCCGGCGGGAGCGGACCTACGGTGACACCCTGCTGCGCTACCTCCAGCTGCGAGAAGAGGCGCCCGATTGACCGTCATCGCCGTGTGCCCCGGAAGCTTCGACCCGGTCACCAACGGCCACGTCGACGTGATCGAGCGTGCGTCCTCGCGGGTCGACCGGCTGATCGTCGCGTGCCTGCGCAACGTGGGGAAGGCCCCGCTGTTCGACATCGACGAGCGGGTGGCCCTGGTCGAGGCCGTGACCGGGCACCTGCCCAACGTCGAGGTGACCGCCTTCTCCGGCCTCTTGGTCGACTTCTGCCGGGACCGGGGCGTCCGCGTCATCGTGAAGGGCCTGCGGGCGGTCAGCGATTTCGAGTACGAACTCCAGATGGCGCAGATGAACTCGCGGATCGGGGACGTCGAGACGTTCTTTCTGACCACCAGCCCCGTGTACTCTTTTCTCTCTTCTTCCCTGGTGAAAGAGGTCGCCCGCTTCGGAGGAGACGTGTCCGACTTCGTCCCCCCGGCCGTGGTGGCCCGCCTCACCGAACGCCTGCAGCAAAGGACCCCGTAGTGGACGTCGAGGGCGCGATCGCCCAACTCGAACAGCTCGTCGCGGAGGCGCGGCCGGTTCCGCTGTCGGCATCCGTCATGCTGAACAGACGCGACATCGAGGACGTCGTCGCGACCCTGCGGACGACACTGCCCGAGGAGATCCGCCAGTCCCGCTGGATCATCAAGGAACGGGACGAGCTGCTCGCGCAGGCGGCGCGCGAATCGGAGCAGATCATCGCCGACGCCCGCATCGAACTCGACCGCATGCTGTCCGAGACGGAGGTCGTGCGCGCCGCGAACCGGGAGGCCGAACGGGTCGTCACCGATGCGCGGGAGCAGGCCAGGATGCTGCGGCTCGAGGCGGAGGACTACGTCGACGGCAAGCTCGCCAACTTCGAGATCGTGCTGCAGAAGACCATGAAGGCGGTCGAGAAGGGCCGGGAGCGCCTGCGCGGGCGCCTCGCGAGCGACGAGCTCTCCGGTGAGATCCCGGCGCAGGACGGCCGCTACGGCGAGCCGGCCGACGCGCCGGCCACCCAGTTCTACGACCACGAGTCGTCCCCGCCGACGGCGGGCTGACGGCACCTCGGCGGCGGGTCGGACGAGATCGTTGTGGTACGTTGGCCGACCGCCCGTCCTCCGCGGTGTCGCCTCCGCACGCCATCGGACAGGGCCGACCTTCCGGGATCGCCCCAAACGACGTCTGCCCCAATGACTCCCACCCACGACACCATCCTCCAGGTCGCCGACCTCCTCGACCGGCCCGGCGTGTCCCGTCGGGTCCGCCTCGTGCTGCCCGCCCCGGACGGCCTGACGCTGCCGCTCGCCGAGGTCGTCGAGCCGCTGCGCTTCGCCGGCTCCGTCGAGAGCGTCGTGGAGGGGCTGCTGGTCCGCGGCCGGCTCGCGGCGACGCTGCGGCTGGCGTGCGCACGCTGCCTGACCGAGGTCTCCGACGAGGTCGTCGCCGACCTCGCGGAGCTCTTCAGCGATCCTGCGACCGTCGACCCCGACGCCGAGCTGGACCCTGGCTACGAGATCGCCGAAGGCAGGATCGACCTCGACACGCTCTTGCGCGACGCGCTGGTCCCGGCGGTCCCGATCCGCCCGCTGTGCACCGAGGCGTGCAGGGGCCTGTGCGCCTCGTGCGGCGCCGACCGCAACGAGACCGACTGCGACTGCGCCGACCAGCGATCCGACCCGCGGTGGTCGGCGCTGGAGCGGCTGCGCCTGCCCGCCGAGGGCACCTGACCGATCATCACCCCGCGCGTGCGGTGCGGGGCCGAGCACCAGCGTGACCGCCGGGTCACGGGAAGGAACGAGCAGATGGCCGTCCCGAAGCGCAAGAAATCCCGCTCACGGACCCGGCACCGCAAGTCGCAGTGGCTGCGCACCAGCGCGCCGACCGTGGCGACCTGCACCCGCTGCCGGTCGGCGATGCGTCCGCACACCGTCTGCTCCACCTGCGGGTACTACGCGGGGCGGCAGGTCGTCGCGGTCGAGGACTGATCCGCCGGCCCGGACAGCGTGCGCCGCGGGCGAGACGGCAGGAGGTCGGCGCGTGGCCCGGCAGCGGGGCGAGACGCGGGAGCGCGGGCGGGTCGCGCTCGACGCGATGGGCGGGGATCATGCCCCGGCCGCGGTCGTGGCCGGCGCCGTGCGCGCCCATGTCGACCACGGCGTCGACGTCGTGCTCGTCGGGCGGTCCGACGCGGTGACCAGGGCCCTGGCCGACGTCGGAGCCACGGGCCTGCTGCCGATCGTTCCGGCGGCCGACGTCATCGGCATGCGCGAGGACCCCGCGATCGGGCTGCGGGCCAAGCCGGACGCCAGCATCCGGGTGGCGGCCCGGCTGGTCGCCGACGGCAAGGCCGACGCCCTGGTGTCGGCCGGCTCCACCGGTGCGACGCTGGCGGCGGCGCTGCTCCAGCTCGGCCGCCTGCCCGGCGTCCGCCGGCCCGTCGTCGCGGCGCTGATCCCGGCGTCGTCGTCCCGGAGCGTCGTGCTGGTCGACGCCGGCGGGAGCCCGGACGCCCAGCCCGAGGCCCTGGTGGGGTACGCCCGGATGGGACTGGCGTACGCCGAGGTCCTCGCGGTGGAGATGCCCCGGGTGGGGCTGCTCAACGTGGGCGCCGAAGCGGGCAAGGGCAACGCGCTCGCGAAGGCCGCCCACACCCTGCTGTCGGGGACCGAACGCTTCGCCGGGAACATCGAGCCCGAGGGGGTCCTCGCGGGCGACGTCGACGTCGTCGTGACCGACGGCTTCACCGGCAACGTGTTCCTCAAGACCGTCGAGGCGGCCAGTCGCGGTCACGGCGACGGCGCCGCCGTCCTGCTGGGGGTTGACGGCGAGGTGCTGATCGCCCACGGTGCGGCGGATGCGGGGCAGATCGCCGCGGCACTCCGGATCGCCGCGGACGTGGCGACGGCGGGGCTGTCCGCCAAGGTGGGCGCCAGACTTGCCCGGCACTGACGCCGGGGGCGGACCGTGAGGGGAGAACAGCCGGTGGAGCAGCACGTCAGCACCGAGGAGGTGGTCGAGCTCGTGGTGCGACGGGTCAGCGAGGTCCTGGACGTGGATGCCGGAGACATCGATCCCGGAGCCCGCTTCGACGAGGACCTCCATGCCGACTCCCTCGACCTCGTGGAGGTCGTCGAAGGCGTCGAGCGCGACCTGCTCCTGCTCGGCATCCGCGCCGGCATCGGTGACGCGGAGCTCGTGACCCTCCGGACGGTGGGCGACGCCGCAGCGCGGATCGCCGCCTCCGCGCGGCCAGAGACCGGGCAGGCGGACGACCCGGCCGCCACCGCCGCGCAGACGCGGAGCAACACGCCGGTCGGCGCCACCATCCCTCCGGCGACCCGCGGAGTGCGGGGAGCCGACGCGTGACGGGGCCACAGGACGCGACGGGCGACGCCCTCTCCGGCATCGAGGAGGCGCTCGGCGTGCCGCTGGCCGACCGGCAGCTGCTCCGGCAGGCGCTGACCCACCGCAGCCACGCCTTCGAGGCCGGCGGGCTGCCGCACAACGAACGGCTGGAGTTCCTCGGCGACGCCGTGCTGGGAGTCGTGATCACCGACCGGATCTACCGGGCGCTGCCGGACGCACCCGAGGGCCGCCTCGCGAAGGTCCGTGCGGCGGCGGTGAACACCCACAGCCTGGCGGACGTCGGGCGCGCCCTCGGCGTCGGCGACGTGGTCCTGCTCGGCCGGGGCGAGGAGCAGTCGGGGGGCCGCGACAAGGACTCCATCCTCGCCGACACGACCGAGGCCCTGCTCGGCGCGGTCTACCTCGACCGCGGCATGGAGCAGGCCACGGCCCTGGTCCTCCGGCTGTTCGGCGACCTGCTCGACGACATCGTCAACCGCCGCGAGTCCCTCGACTACAAGACGTCGCTGCAGGAGCTCACCGCCGCGGCGCTGTCGACGCTGCCCGTCTACGAGCTCTCCGAGGAGGGGCCCGACCACGAGAAGCGGTTCACCGCGGTCGTCGCGGTCACCGGCGACGTCCTGGGGCGCGGGGAGGGGCGCAGCAAGAAGGAAGCCGAGCAGGCCGCCGCCCAGGAGGCATATGCCGCACTGCGGGAGCGGTTGGCGCTACTGTCGGGCGCTGAGGACGTCGCGGCGGACTGACCCGCCGCCGGTCGGGCTTCCAGGAGGGGTTCGTGACGCAACTGCCCGAGGTCGAGGTGCTCCGCAAGGAGCTCGAGAAGGATGTGGTCGGCAAGCGGGTGAAGGATGTGACCGTCAAGACCGCCGGCGTGGTCGGCCGGCACCGGACCCGTCCGGACTTCGTGAAGGCCGTCGCGGGCCACAAGATCGAGAGCGTCACCCGGCGCGGCACCCACCTCGTCCTCGCCCTCGACGGCGGCACAGCCCTGGTGGTGCGGCTCGGGTCGCAGGGGACCTTCAGCCGCGAGACCGCAACCGTCGAGCCCGGCCGCTACACCCAGGTCGTCGCGACGTTCACGACCGGCGGTGCGCTGCACTACGTCGACCCGGACAAGGACGGCGAGCTCTTCGTCGTCGACTCGGGCGACGTGCTGCTCCTGCCCGAGCTGTCGACCGGGGCGATCGACCCGCTGACCGACACCTTCACGTGGCCGTCGTTCAGCCGCCAGCTGAAGGCGCGCAAGGAGACGCTCAAGAAGCTGCTGCTCGATCCGGGCTTCATCGTCGGCCTCGGCGACGTCTACTCCGACGAGATCCTGTGGGCCGCCGGCCTCTCCGGCAAGCGGCTGACCTCGACGCTGTCCAGCCAGGAGGTCCGGCGCCTGTACCGCGCCGTGCAGGAGGTGCTCTACGAGGCCGTGAAGCAGGGCGGGACCGACGTGCCCGACGGCTCCGACTCCGACCCCTTCGACGAGCTCGCCCAGGGCGGCTACCTCAAGGTCTACGGTCGCGACGGCCAGCCCTGCGCCCGCTGCCGCCAGCCGATCGTCCACCGCAAGCTCGATAGCCGCACCGCTTCGTAC
>JACCXR010000521.1 GCA_013696915.1 Euzebyaceae bacterium | reverse complement strand
TCGATGCCGACCGGTCGACGGTCATGGCGGAGCTCCAGCGCTCCACGATGGGCAGCGTGCTGCTGCTCGACGACGAGCGTCGGCCGCAGCGCTGGGTGCGCGCCGTCGACCTGCGGCGGGAGACCGCGTCGCTGGCCGACGTCGGGCTGCCTGCGGGCGCGTTCGTCACGCCGCAGGCCACGCTGGCGGACGCGCTGAACGAGATGGTGCGCTCGCAGGTCGGCTGCGCCGTCGTCGTCGACGGGCGGGGCGTGTACCAGGGCACGGTCGACATGACCATCATCATGGCCGCGGCGGAGACCATGCGGCAGTCGGCCCGTGCCGAGGCGGTGGGGGGGATGCCCGCCGAGGATGCGCAGCCGGAGCCGCAGTCCCAGCGGCAGCCCCAGGCGCAGAGCGAGCAGGCGGGACGGTGAACACCAATCGCCGGAGCTTGCCGGAGGCGATGCTCATGACCTCGGTGCCGGCGGTCGCGCCGCGACCGTCGTGGAGATGCTGACATGTCGGTGACGGCTCCCGAAGTCCCGCCGGAGGTCGTCGCGGCCGACCCGTACTCCACGCGGCCGGGGCTGTTCGGCCGTTCGAGCGCGGCCCGCCGCTACCTGTTCATGCCCGCCGCCCTGTCGGTGGTCTGCGTCCTGCTCTACCTGTGGGTCTCGTCCAAGGAGCTCGACAGCATCGAGCAGCGCGTGCTGAACGCCGACGTCGTCGTGGCTTCGGTCATCCGCCACCTGGAGCTGGTCGGCCTGTCGACGGTCTTCGTCATCGCGCTCGCCGTGCCGCTCGGGGTGCTGCTCACCCGACCGTTCGCCCGCCCCTTCGTCCCCGCCGTCGTCGGGGTCGCGAACGCCGGGCAGGCGCTGCCGTCGCTGGGCGTCATCGCGCTCCTCGCGCTGGTGTTCGGGATCGGGTTCCGCTACGCCGTGGTCGCGCTGGTCGTCTATGCGTTCCTGCCCGTGCTGCGCAACACCATGGTCGGGCTGCGGCAGGTGGATGCGGCGGTGATCGAGTCGGGCCGGGGCATGGGCATGACGAAGGCCTCCGTCCTGGCGAGGATCGAGCTGCCGCTGGCCGTGCCGGTCGTGCTGGCCGGCGTGCGGACCGCGCTCGTGATCAACGTCGGGACCGCCACGATCGCCGTGCTCACGAACGCCGGCGGGCTCGGGACGATCATCTTCCAGGGCATCGTTCAGAACCGCAGGACGATACTGCTCACCGGTAGCATCCTGGCCGCCGTCCTGGCGCTGTTCGTCGATTACCTCGCGGGGGTCGCCGAGGACAAGATCCGCCCGCGAGGGCTCTAGCACTTCCGTCAACCGAGGGGAAAACATGCGACACACAATGACGAAGGCGCTCATGCGGGCGTCGCTTCTGCTCGTGCTCGCCATGGTGGCGGCAGGGTGCGGCGGCGGGGACGACGAGCCGGCCACAGGCGGCGCCATCGACACGGCGACCACCGACGCCGACCCGGCGACCACCGACGCCACCGACACGGCGACCACCGGCGCCGACGGCGGCATCGTCGCCGAGAGCGTCGACCTGTCCGGTGTCTCCCTGACGGTCGGGTCCAAGGAGTTCACCGAGCAGCTGGTCCTCGGCCAGATCGCCGTGCAGGCCCTGCAGGCGACCGGCGCGGACGTCACCGACCAGACCGGCCTGTCCGGCACGCCGGTCGTGCGCGAGGCCCTGGAGCAGGGCGAGGTCGACATGTACTGGGAGTACACGGGGACCGGCTGGATCAACATCCTCGGCAACACCGAGCCCGTGGCGGGCTCGGAGGAGCAGTACCAGGCCGTCACGGAGGCCGACGCCGAGAACGACATCCACTGGCTGGAGCCGGCGGCGGCGAACAACACCTACGCGTTCGCCGCGAACGCGCAGGCGGTGGAGGAGTTCGGCGTCCAGTCGATCTCCGACTACGCGGAGCTCGCAAACTCCGACCCCGACGCCGCGAGCCTGTGCACCGCGACGGAGTTCATCACGCGCGACGACGGGCTGCCCGGCGTCGAGGAGCTCTACGGGTTCGACCTGCCCGACGGGAACGTCGCCCAGCTCGACTTCGGGCTGGTGTACGCCTCGGTCGCCCAGGCCGACCCCTGCAACTTCGCGGTCGTCTTCGCCACCGACGGTCAGATCCTGGCGAACGACCTCACCGTGCTGGAGGACGACCAGGGCTTCTTCCCGGCCTACAACATCGCGATGACGATGCGGCAGGAGACCTACGACGAGAACCCCGAGGCCTACGACACGCTGTTCGGGGCGATCAGCGGGCTGCTGACCGACGAGACCATGACCCAGATGAACGCCGCGGTGGACGTCGACGGCGAGTCGCCCGAGGACGTCGCCCGCGAGTTCCTCGTCTCGAGCGGGATCATCTCCGGGTAGTGGGTCGCCACCTCCGGCGGGGGACGGTGGGCATCCCGGACCTCCCCGCCGGGCGCTCCGCCCGACGACCTCAGCCCACCGTTGCCGCGCACCGCAGGATCGCGTCGACGGACCGGTCGACGTCCTCCTCGGTCGTCGACCAGTTCGACACCGAGATCCGCATGGCGGCGCGGCCTTGCCAGACCGTGCCGCTCAGCCAGCAGGTGCCCTCCTCCTGCACGAGCCGGACGACCGTGCGGGTGCGCTCGTCGGTGTCGCCGCCGGCGCCGGGGAAGCGCACGAGCACCTGGTTGAGGGCGACCTCGTTGAGCACCTCGACCCCGTCGGCGGCCGCGAGGGCCGCGGCGAACCGCCGGGCGAGCGCGCAGCAGCGGTCGATCATCGCCGCGATGCCCGACCTCCCGAGCGAGCGGATCGCCGCGTAGATCGGGAAGGCCCGGGCCCGGCGCGAGAACTCGGGCGTGAAGTCCATCGCGTCGCGTTCGCCGCCCGGATCAGCCCGGATCAGGTAGCTGGCCTGCACGCTCATGGCGGCCCGGTGGTCGCCGGGATGGGCGCAGAACGCGAGCCCCGAATCGTAGGGCACGTTCAGCCATTTGTGCGCGTCGGTGGCCCACGAGTCCGCCGTCTCGACCCCCTCGACGAGGTGCCGCAGGGACGGGCTGGCCGCCGCCCACAGCCCGAACGCGCCGTCGACGTGGAGCCAACCGCCGTGGGCGTGGGTGATGTCGGCGAGCTCGGCGACCGGATCGACGGCACCCGTGTTCACGTTTCCCACCTGGGCGCACACGATCGTCGGCCAGGTGGTGCCCTCGAGGACCGCCCGCAGCGCGTCGGGGCGCATCCGGCCCTGACCGTCCGCGGGGACGACTGTGGCCGTCGCCGACCCGAGCCCGAGGTAGCGCAGCGCCCGATCGACGGTGACGTGCCGCTCCGCCCCCACGGCGATCCCGACGGGCGGCGCGCCGATGAGGCCGTGCTGCTCGACGTCCCATCCGGCGTCCGCGAGCACGCGGTGCCGGGCAGCCGCGAGCGCCGTCACGTGCGCCATCTGGCAGCCGGTGAGCAGGCTCGCGGAGACCCCCGCCGGCAGGCCGAGGAGCTCGGCGAGCCAGCCGACGACGACCTCCTCGACCACCGCGGCCGCCGGCCCGCCGGCGTACAGGCCCGCGTTCTGGTCCCACGCGCCCGTCAGCCAGTCCGCGGCGAGCGCCGCTGGCAGCGCCCCGCCGATGACGAACCCGAAGTAGCGCCCGCTCTGCGTGCCCACGATCCCCGGCTCGGCCGCCTCCGCAAGCGCCGTCACGACCTTCTCCGCGGGGGTCGGGTCCTCGGGCAGCCGCCCGCCCAGCGCCGCCCGCAGCTCCTCGGACGTCGCCGTCCACCCGACCCGGCGCTCCGGCAGACTTTCCAGGAACCGGGCCGCCTGATCGGCTGTCCCCTCCAGCAGTGGCCTCCAGTCGTGCCCATCCATCCCGTCTCCTCCCGTCAGCCCGGAGCCGCCCGCCGCCCCTGCGCAGCATCGCCCTTCCGGCCGGCCAACTCAACGGTCGCGTGGTGCATGGTCCCGCGACTGGCGCGGAGGACCCCGACCGAAGGGGACGGCTGTCGCCGCCCTCAGGGCCGGCGCCCGTGCCGGCGTGCCGGACCACCGAGGATCAGCCCGACGCAGATCCCCCGCAAGGAGGGCGCCGAACTGCTGGAGGCCAACCGCCACGCCCAGGAAGCACGCCGCCGCTGTAAGCATCGCGAGGAGAGGAGGCGATCCATGCGTTGCTCCATAAGTTCCTGAGGTCGTGGATCCGCACTCGGTCAGATGAGGCTCGCGGCAGCCAGGTCGGCGAGCAGCAAGACGTCGCCGTCGGTGCGGACGCCGGCGGCGGGCACGTCGCCGCCGTCGATCATCGTCCGGAGGGCCTGCGCCTTCGATTCGCCTTCAACCTGCCAGATGATCACGCGGGCGCGGTTGATCGCCGCGAACGTCAGCGTCATCCGGACCCGGTCCTGGTACGGGCCGGCGAGGGTCACGTCCAGGCCGGTGTCGATGAGCGCAGCGTCGCCGGGAACCAGGGAGGCGGTGTGGCCGTCCTCGCCGATGCCGAGGTGGGCGACGTCGAGGACGACGGGCTCGCCGCAGAGCGCGCGCAGCAGGCCGGCGTAGCGCACCGCCGCGGGCTTGAGGTCGTCGTCGGTGACCGGCATCGGGTGGGCGTTGCCGGCCGGCAGCGGCGAGCCCTCCAACAGTTCCCGCCGGATCATCGTCCAGTTGCGGTCGGCGTGGCCGTCGGGCGCCACCCGCTCGTCGACCTGGACGACGTGGATCCGGTCCCAGGGCAGCTCCTTGCGGGCGAGCTCGGCGAGCATCGCCGCCGGCGTGCCCCCGCCGCTGAACGCGACCACGCCGATCTCGCGGGTGGCGACCGCGTCGAGCAGGCGGGCGGCGACTCGGTTCGCGGTGGCGCGGGCGAGCTCCGCGGCGTCGTCGAAGGTCTCGATCTCCATGCATGCTCCATAGCCGCTCGCGGCCACTCCGAATCCCGATGCGTCGCGCTGCGCCCGCCGGGGGACGGTCCCTGTCGCCCGCCTTCCGAGGAGAAAGACCAGCCGTGGAACGCTTCGATGTCGTCGTGCTCGGCGCCGGGTCCGCCGGCGAGACCGTCGCCTCCAGCCTGGCCGAGGCTGGACGGTCCGTCGTCATCGTCGAGGCGGGCCGCGTCGGCGGAGGGTGCCCCTTCGTCGCCTGCATGCCGAGCAAGGCCGTGCTGCGGTCGGCCGCCGTTCGCCACCTCGCCGGTCGGGCGCACCGGCTCGCCGCGACGGCCGGGCCGGTCGACCTCGGCGACGCGGCCGGGGCCTACGCCGCCGCGGTTGCCAGGCGCGACGGCGTCGCGAAGCACCTCGACGACTCGGCCCACGCGGACGGGCTCACGGAAGCCGGTGTCACGCTCGTGCGCGGCCGCGGGCGGATCACCGGCCCGGGGACGCTGGACGCCGGCGGCCGCGAGCTCGGCTGGACCGACCTCGTCGTCGCGACCGGGTCCGCGGCCACGGTGCCGCCGATCGACGGGCTGGACGGCGTGCCGGTGTGGACGAGTGACGAGGCGTGGACCGCGCAGGAGCTCCCCTCCTCTGTGGCGGTGCTCGGCGGAGGCCCGGTCGGCGTGGAGATCGCGCAGGCGCTGGTCCGCTTCGGCTGCCGCGTCACGGTCATCGAGGCGGAGGACCGCCTGCTCGCCAAGGAGGACCCGTTGATCACCGAGGTGCTCGCCGCGGCCCTGCGCGACGACGGGGTCGAACTGCGGCTGGGCGTGACCGCCGGGTCCGCCACCGCCGACGGCGACGGCGCCACGCTGCACCTCGACGACGGCACAGCGGTCACCGCCGAGCGCGTCGTCGCGGCGACCGGCCGCGCGCCGAACGTCGGCGGCATCGGCCTCGATGCGCTCGGCGTCACCGGGGCCGAACACGGCCTCGACGTGGACGACCGGTGCCGCGTGTCGGGCCAGGAGCACGTGTGGGCTGCGGGCGACGTCACGGCCACGCTGCCGTTCAGGCACACCGCGAACTACCAGGCCCGGGTCGTGGCGGCGAACCTGGTCGGCTGCGACGCCAGGGCCGATTACCGGTCGGTCGCCCGGACCGTCTACACCGATCCCGAGGTCGCCGGCGTGGGGCTCACGCCGGCGCAGGCCCGCGAACAGGGCATCGACGTCCGGGTGGCGACCATGGATCTCGGCCAGACCGCGCGGGAGGCCGCCGAGGAGGCCGGCGGCGGCTGCCTCGAGATCGTGGCTGACCGGGCCCGCGCAGTGGTCGTCGGCGCCGCGGTCGCCGGCCCGCACGCCGCCGAGCTGATCACGCAGGCCGCCCTCGCCATCCGCGCCGAGGTGCCCATCCGGGTCTGGGCGGACGTCGTCCAGCCGTTCCCGACCTACAGCGAGGCCTGGTTCCCCGCGTTGCAGGACATCCTCGGCTGAGCCCGGTCAGGATTCCATGGCGGTCGCTGCGCGACCGCCACCACCCAGGTCAGGAGAATCGCCTCGGACGCGCCTCGGCGATTCACGAATCAGGGGGCCGCTTCCTTGTCGGGCAGGTACCACCGGCGGGGGGCGATCAGGGCCTGCGCGGCGTCCGGTCCCCACGACCCCTGCGGGTAGGGGTGGACGCGGGGCGGGTAGGCGAGGACGTCCGCGACCAGCTCCCAGGTGCGGGCGATGCCGTCCGCGCGGGTGAACAGCGTCCGGTCGCCGAGCAGCGCGTCGTGGAGCAGGCGCTCGTACGGGCCGATCACGTCGGAGCCGAATGACCCCGCGTAGGAGAACGTCATCTGCGCGGGCCCAAGCCGCACCGACGGGCCGGGCACCTTCGCGAGGAACGACAGGGTGATCCCCTCGGCGCGGCCGAGGTCGAGGGTGAGGTGGTCGTTCGGGAGGCTGTCGGGCGACAGGTCGCGGAACATCTGCCGGGGCGGCTCGCGGAACGCCAGCGTGACGGTCTGCCGGCTCGCGGCCATGCGCTTGCCGGTCCGCAGGTAGAACGGCACGCCGGCCCAGCGCCAGTTGTCGACGCTGACCCGGCAGGCGGTGAACGTCTCGGTCTGCGAGTCCGGCGCGACCCCCGGCTCCCCGCGGTAGCCGATGTACTGGCCACGGACGAGGTCGTCGTGGCTGATCGGGTCCATCGACTCGAAGACCTTGGCCTTCTCGTCCATCAGCGGGGTCGGGTCGAGCGCGATCGGAGGCTCCATCGCGATCACCGACAGCACCTGGAACAGGTGGGTCACCACCATGTCGCGCAGCGCGCCGGTCTGTTCGTAGAAGCCGGCGCGCGTGCCGATGCCGAGCTCCTCCGGCACGTCGATCTCGACGTGGTCGATGTGGTTGCGGTTCCAGACCGGCTCGAACATCCCGTTCGCGAACCGCAGCGCCAGGACGTTCTGCAGCGTCTCCTTCCCCAGGAAGTGGTCGATCCGGTAGATCTGGTCCTCGTCGAGGATGCGGTGCACCGTGGCGTCGAGCGCCAGGAAGGACTGCTGGTCGAGGCCGAACGGCTTCTCGAAGACCACCCGCGCCCGGTCGGTCAGGCCCGCCGCGCCGAGGCCCTCGGTGATGGGGCCGAACGCTGGCGGCGGGACCGACAGGTAGAACAGCCGCTGCGGCTCGCCGCCGATTTCGCGCTCGGCGTGCAGCACCGCGTCTCGCACGGCCTCGGTGTCCTCCCCGTGGAACTCGTGGGACACGTAGTCGAGGCGCTCGGCGAAGACCTTCCAGGCGTCCTCCTCGATCGCGCAGTTGCCGAACTCGCCGATGGCGTCGCGGGCGATCTCGTCGAAGCCGGCGTCGGTCAGTTCGCTGCGGGAGTTGCCGATGATGCGCCACCGCTGCGGCAGCAGGCCCTCGGTGTGCAGGTGGTAGAGCGACGGCAGGAGCTTGCGGCGGGACAGGTCGCCGTTGCCGCCGAATATGACGATGACGGTGTCGTCGGGGGTGAGGCCCCGCGTCACCGGGCGTCGTCCCGGTTGGCGGGTCGCGTCGCGTGCCCCCCGAACTGGTTGCGCAGCGCCGCGAGCAGCCGGTTGCCGAACGCGTCGGGCTGGCGCGACGCGAACCGGGTGAACAGCGCCGCGGCGATCGTCGGGGTCGGCACCGCCGAGTCGATCGCGGCCTCGACGGTCCAGCGGCCCTCGCCCGAGTCGTCCACCCAGCCGGTGATCTTCTCCAGCCCCGGGTCCTCCGCGAGCGCCCGGGCGGCGAGGTCGAGCAGCCACGACCGGACGACGCTGCCGTGCCGCCACACCTCGGCGACCGCGTGGAGGTCGACGTCGTACTCGCTGGCGGCCATCAGCTCGAAGCCCTCGGCGTAGGCCTGCATCAGCGCGTACTCGACGCCGTTGTGGACCATCTTCACGAAGTGGCCCGAGCCGGGGGGCCCGACGTGCAGGTAGCCGTCCGCGGGCGCGAGCGTCGTGAACACCGGCTCGAGCCGGGCGACGGCCTCGCGGTCGCCGCCGACCATCAGCGAGTAGCCCTCGTCCAAGCCCCAGACCCCGCCGGAGGTGCCGGCGTCGACGAGCGACATGCCCCGTTCCGCGAGGCGGGCGGCGCGCGCCTTGGTGTCGGTCCACCGCGAATTCCCGCCGTCGACGATCGCGTCACCGGGCTCGAGGAGCGCGGCGCACCGTTCGATCGTGTCGTCGGTCGGGGCGCCGGCCGGCACCATGAGCCACACTGCTCGCGGCGCGTCCAGGCTCTGGACGAGCGCCTCGAGCGAGTCGGCGCCGATCGCACCCTCGGCGGCGGCATCCCGCACCTTCGGCGGGTTGCGGTCGAAGGCGGCGACCTCCTGGCCGCCCCGCAGCAGCCGCCGCGTCATGTTCCCGCCCATCTTGCCGAGCCCTACCATCCCGATCCGCATCGCCTCCGCCTTCCGCGTTCCATGGCCGGAAATGCAGCCGCCCGAGCCGTATGGCTCGGGCGGCCGGCATCCAACGCTCCTGGTCCCTTCACGTCCCTGGCGAGCCGCTCGCGATCCTGGGGGGATCACCGTCGCGGGGCCGGGTGGGTGGGTGTGACCAGCTCCCACAGATCCATCAGAGCGGGCGATGAGGTTGGATTCGCTCCAGGCTCCAGTTTCCGGTCCCGGATGCAGTGTGTGGACCGGTGAGGCCTAGCGCCTCATCACCTCGACGGTCACGCAAGAACTATCAGAACTCATGCTTTGGACCACCTCCTTCCTGTCGTGCCGCAAGAATGCCACCTCGCCGGCGCCAAGGCAACGGATACTGGGGGCATGCCCCTGCTCCTCGACGAAACCGCCGTCCACCTCCGCCCGGACGGGGTGGTGAACGTCACCGGCCCGGACCGCCTGTCGTACCTGCACACGCTGCTGAGCCAGCAGCTGGAGGGCGCCCGGCCGGGCACCGTCGCCGACTTCCTGTACCTCGACGCCAAGGGCAACCCCCTCGCGGCGGGCCGCGCCGTCGTGCGCGCCCAGGACGTGCTGCTGATCGTCCCGCGCGCAGTGGCAACCGACCTCGCCGCGGCGCTCGAGAAGTACCGGTTCCTGCTCCAGGTCGAGGCCGGTGACCTCACCGGCGAGTGGGCCGTCGCGGCCGTCCGGGGGCCCGGCGACGTCGAGGTGCAGGGCGCTCGCCCCCAGCCGATGACCGCGGTCCCCCACGGCGACGGTCTGGTCATCCGCGACCGGTCCGGTGGTGTCGACCTGCTCGGCCCGCGGGCCTGGGTCGACGATCGGGTGGCCGCGCTCGGACTGCCCACGGCCTCGGGAGGGGACTGGGAGGCCTGGTGCATCAGCGCAGGCCAGCCCGCGTGGGGCCGCGAGATCGTCCCCGGCCGCCGGGCGCAGGAGCTCGGCCTGCTCCCGACGCACGTGCACCTGCGCAAGGGCTGCTATCCAGGCCAGGAGTCGATCGCGAAGATCTACAACCTCGGGCGGCCGCGGCGGGCGCTCGCCGTCGTCGAGGCGTCCGCACCGATCGCGCCCGGAGACCCGGTCGAGGCGGGGGGCAAGACCGGCGAGGTCACCAGCGCAGCGCCGGTCGGGCCGGTCTGGGTCGCGCTGGCGCTCGTCCCGGTCGGCCCCGACGGCGCTGTCGCGGACGACGGCGCGGTCAGCGTGGGCGGCGTCCCCGCGCGCGTCCGCCGCCGGGTGGGGGAGGGCCTGCCCCAGCCCGGCGCCTGAGCTCGCTGGGCGGCGGTGCTGACCAGCGCGGTCGACGAACTCGAGCTCTGGTGGCTGCTGGCGGCCGCACTCGTCGCCGGCGTCCTCTCCGACGGGCTCATCCGCCGGCTGCGCCGTCCTCCGAGCGGCCGGCCGCCTTCTGGGCGACCGCGTTCGGCGTGCCGGTCCTGCTGTGGAGCTGCTGGTTCGGCGCCGTCGCAATCGCCGAGGGGGTCGGCCGGTCGGCAGAGCTGTGGACCGGCACGATCCTCTGGACGGCGCTGCTCGGCGACGCGCTCGGCCTGTTGATGCTGCCGTCCAGAGCCACCGTGGGATCGTCGGCGTCGCCGGGCACCAGCGGTCCCTGACGCCGCCAGCGCCCTCTGCGACCTGCTCGGCCGGCGGGTCG
>JACCXR010000495.1 GCA_013696915.1 Euzebyaceae bacterium | reverse complement strand
CCCCCCACTGGCCGCGCGCGCCCCGCCGGCCGCTGCCGGCCCGCCGGCGCAGGAGCCACGCCACCGCGTAGACGGTCGCCACCGTGCCTGCGGCGCCCAGCAGCGTGCCGCGGGCGATGTCGGCGTTGGCCGCGTGCCCCAGCTCGTGGGCCAGGACCAGGCCGACCTCGTCGGGCGAACGGTTCGCGACGAGGGTGTCGTAGAGCACCACCCGGCGGGTGCCGCCCAGACCGGAGACGTAGGCGTTCTCCTTCGTCGTCCGGCGGCTGGCGTCGGCGACGAGGATGCGGTCGACCTCCGCGCCGGCGGACGCGAGGACGCGCTCGACCTCGGTGCGGACCGGCCCCGGCTCAAGGGGGCGGGTGTCGAAGCGCAGCGGCTCGAGGACCAGCGGCGCGACGAAGACGACCAGCGCGGTCGAAAGGGCGCCCGCGGCGGCCGCGACGGGCGGCCAGGCCCGCGGCAGCCGGCGGGCCAGCGTCCACCCCGCCAGCACGACCGCGGCGACCGCGAGCCATCCGGGGGCCCGTGCGACGAGCCAGTCGTAGGCCCACCCATCCAGGCCCTGTGTGCGAAAGCCCCACCGCCCCTCGTGGACGTAGCCGGCCCAGAAGCTCAGGGGCAGCACGGTGAGGTCGGTGAGGACGACGACCGCCAGCGCGACCGCGGCCGCGGCGCGGGCGGGCCGGTGGTCGCCGACACGGTCGACGACCCGGGCGGTGGCGCTGCGACCCCCGGCGGTAAAGGCGACGGCGCACGGGACGGCCACCGACAGGAGCAGGGCGGCGAGCCCGACGGCGTACAGCGGTGTCCGGTAGGCCGCCACCTGCGCGAGCTGTGCCGCCGAGAACCACCGGGAGGGATCCGGCGGCGAGCCCAGGTTGGGGGCGAGTGGGCGGAACAACTGGGCCGCGACGCCCACGGCGACGACCAGCCCGGCCGCAGCGTGCGCCACCAGCAGTCCCCCCGCCTGCGCGGTGCGTGCAGGAGTCGCCGTCGGCGCCGCTGCCTGTGCACGGGTCCGGACCATGGCCTTCGATGCTACGAGGATCGGGCCGCCGGTCCGGCGGCAGGACGGAAGTGGCTGGCGGGCGCGAGGCCCCCCTCGTGCAGCGTTCGCAACGCGCGCTCCTGCTCCACGTCGAACACGATCGCGCCCTCCGGCCGTTCAAGCAGGAACGTCACGATGCAGTCGGAGCATGCATCGGTGCCCTCCATCACGCATTCGCCGCAGTCGATCCGCATGGCCACCACCTCGGGAAGAAGTTCCGTCGTCCAGTGCGTCGACCGTACGACGGGGGTGTGACATGCCGGGATCGCAACCGTGCCGCCGTCCGGCGGAAGGGTGCCTTGCGCTGAAGAGGGTCAGGGGACCGCGAGGACGAGGAGTGCGGTGTCGTCGGCGGCCCGCCCCTCCCGAAACCCCGTCACCTCGTCCTCGATGAGCGCCGCGGAACGTTCCGCGGACATGCCGACGGTCCGGGCCACGGTCGCCTGCAGGCGGTCGAGGGCGAACTCGTCTGGGCCCCGGCGCGCCTCCGTGACGCCGTCCGTGTAGAGGAACAGGGCGTCCCCGCGACGAAGTTCGGCTTCTGCGCCGGACGGGGAGGGATCGTTGAACAGCCCGAGGGGCATGCCTGCCGAGGCCAGGACCTCCACCGTTCCGTCAGCCCGTCGCAGCAGGGGGGGAACGTGGCCCGCCGAGCTCAGCGACAGTCCGATCCCGCCGGCCATCACACGCGCGATCACGTACACCGCGGTCACGAACCGCTCGTCGCCGGGACGCTGACGCAGCAGGGCGTCGTTCAGCAACTGCAGGGCCTCGCGGGGCACGTCGGTCTGCAGCGACGCTGCCCGCAGCGTGTAGCGGGCGAGCGCGGTGACAGCGGCGGCCTCGATGCCCTTGCCGCACACGTCGCCCACGACGACGGTCCAGACGTTCTCCCCGGAGCCGAACAGGTCGTAGAAATCGCCGCCCACGCCACCGCCTGCCGGCGCCCACCGCACCGCCACGTCCGCGCCGGGGACATCGGGCAGCTGTGGAGGCAGCAGGCTTCGCTGCAGCCGGTGGGCCATGTTCTCGGCCTGGTCCCGCAGTTCCTGCTCCTGCCAGACGGCCCGGCGCGCTGCCAGCCGGAGCTCGAGCTGATCCATCACCACCGCCGCGAGATCGCGGAGAGCGCCAAGTGCCTCCTCGCCGACGGTGCGGGGCTCCTGGTCGATGATGCAGAAGGTCCCAAGGTTGTGGCCGTCGCTCGTGGTCAGCGGGACGCCCGCGTAGAAGCCGAGGCCGAACTCCCCCGCGACCAGCGGATTGGCGAGCGCGCGCGGATCCAGACGCGCGTTCTCCACCACCCACGGAGCCTTCTGGAGGATCGCCGATGCGCAGAGCCCGGGCTCGCGGCCGATCTCCGCGGCGGCGAGGCCGTGGTGGGACTTGAACCAGATGCGGTCGGAGTCGACGATGCTCACGATGGAGATGGGCACGTCGAAGAAGCGGGCGGCCAACGCTGTGAGGCGGTCAAAGGTGCCGTCGGGCGGCGTGTCGAGGATGTCGTAGCGGCGGACGGCCGCGATACGTGCCGCTTCGACCTCGTCGGACAGGCTCTGCTTCATGGTGCCGTCCCCTCCCGACGGTGTTGCGGCCGTCTGCGGTGTGCGTGACCACACAGCCTAGCCAGGCAGAGCGCCTGCCAGACGCCCAGTCGTGGCCGTGTACGCCATGTGGCGTGCCTGCGAACCCCCATGCACATCCACCACGGCGAGGAAGAAACCTTCTACGTGCTCGGGGGCGAGCTCACCTATCACGTCCGAGATCAGACGTTCCCCGCGCCACCGGGAACGTTCGCCTACCTCCCCCGCAACGTCCCCCACGGGTCCGTGTGCCATACGGAGACCGGGCGGGTGCTCTGCGTGGACAGCCCCGGCGGCGCGGAGAACGAGTTCCGTGAGATGGGCGCCTCGTTGAGCGCAGGCTCACGATCCAGCGCGGGAGGATGATCACCCGCCCGCCGCGGCCAAAAACGACCCGGAGGGGGCGACGTTCGCACCCCGAGCCTCGCAGTCGCGCTGGACCGCGCGGTCGCTGGAGACGACCAGGACGGGGACGTCGGCGGCCAGGTCGTCGACCAGCGCGACGATCCGGTCGTCGGCGGTCTCGTCGCCCGAGCTGAACGCGACCAGCACCCCGCGGGTCGACGGCATCGCTCCCGGGACGAGATCGGTGCCGTCGAAGACGACGGTCATCCGCCGGCGGTGGCGCGCCGCCACCGCCCCGGCGAGCCGCACCAGCCACAGGCGCTGCTCCATCAGCGTCCCGTGCGCCAGGCCGCAGTCGTCCCTCGTGACGTTGTAGCCGTCGACGACCACCTCGAGCCCGGGCACCTGGAGCAGCGACGCCACCGCCAGTGGGTCGCTCGGGCCCAGGC
>JACCXR010000493.1 GCA_013696915.1 Euzebyaceae bacterium | reverse complement strand
CCGCCGACCGCGGCCGCGCCGGCCGCCCCGACCGCGCCGGCGCGCAGGAACTGCCGTCGCGAGAAGTGCTCCAAGTCAGCCTTCCACGGGCGGTCGCTGCGCGACCGCCACCACCGAGGTCACTGGTGCACCACGTCAGCGCAGCGCTTCCTGCATGCCGCGGAGCTCGCGCTTCAGCTCGTTGACCTCGTCGCGCAGCCGGGCCGCGTACTCGAACCGGAGGTCGGCGGCCGCCTCGTGCATCTCGTCGGTCAGCGACTGGATGAGCTTCGCGAGGTCGTCCTGCGGCAGCTCGCTGACGTCCGGGACCCCGTCCCCGCCCCTGCCGCCGCGCCGCCGGCGCCCCTTGAGGTTGGGCACCGTCGCCTTGTAGGGCAGCCCGGCCTCCGCGGCGCGCGCCATCTGGATGATGTCGCCGACCTTCTTGCGGATGGTCTGCGGGTCGATGCCGTGCTCGGTGTTGTAGCGGACCTGCAGCGCCCGCCGGCGGTTCGTCTCGCTGATCGCCGTCCGCATCGAGTCGGTCAGCTGGTCGGCGTACATGATCACCTGCCCGTTGATGTTGCGGGCGGCGCGGCCGATCGTCTGGATCAGGGACGTCTCCGACCGCAGGAAGCCCTCCTTGTCCGCGTCCAGGATCGCGACCAGGGAGACCTCCGGCAGGTCGAGGCCCTCGCGCAGGAGGTTGATCCCGACGAGCGCGTCGAACTCCCCCATCCGCAGCTCACGGAGGATCTCGATGCGCTGGACGGTGTCGATCTCGGAGTGCAGGTAGCGCACCCGGACGCCCGACTCGAGCAGGTAGTCGGTGAGGTCCTCGGCCATCTTCTTCGTCAGCGTGGTGACGAGGACGCGCTCGTCACCGGCCGCGCGGTCGCGGATCTCGCCGATGAGGTCGTCGATCTGCCCCTTGGTCGGGCGGACGAGGACCTCGGGGTCGATCAGCCCTGTGGGGCGGATGACCTGCTCGACGACGGTCGTCGCCAGCCGCCGCTCGAACGGTCCCGGCGTCGCCGACACGTGCAGCGTCCGGGGGATGCGGCCGCGGAACTCCTCGAAGGTCAGGGGGCGGTTGTCCAGCGCGCTCGGCAGGCGGAACCCGTGCTCGACGAGCGTCTGCTTACGCGACCGGTCGCCCTCGTACATGCCGCCGACCTGCGGGATCGTGACGTGGGACTCGTCCACGATCAGCAGGAAGTCGTCCGGGAAGTAGTCGAGCAGCGTGTGCGGCGCCTCCCCGGGCGCGCGCCCGTCGATGTGGCGCGAGTAGTTCTCGATGCCGGAGCAGAAGCCGATCTCGCGCATCATCTCGAGGTCGTAGTTGGTCCGCATCCGCAGCCGCTGGGCCTCGAGCAGCTTGTTCTGCGACTCGAGCGTGGCCAGCTGCTCGACGAGCTCCGCCTCGATCGTCCCCACCGCCCGGCGCATGCGCTCCTGGCTGGCGACGTAGTGGGAGTTGGGGAAGATGCCGGCCTGCTCGAGCTCACCCACGATCTCGCCCGTCAGGGGGTCGAGACGGGTGATCCGGTCGATCGTGTCGCCGAAGAACTCCACCCGGTACGCGAGCTCGGAGTCGGCGGGGAAGACCTCGAGGGTGTCGCCGCGGACGCGGAACTTGCCGCGGACGAAGTTGAGGTCGTTGCGTTCGTACTGCAGGTCGACGAGCCTGCGGAGGACACGCTCGAGCTCGATCTCCTGGCCGACCGACACGAGCAGCACGTGCTTCTCGTACTCCTCGGGCGATCCGAGGCCGTAGATGCAAGAGACGCTCGCCACGATCAGGACGTCGCGGCGGGTGAGCAGCGCCATGGTCGCGCGGTGCCGGAGCCGTTCGACCTCCTCGTTGATCGAGGAGTCCTTCTCGATGTAGGTGTCCGTCGAGGGGACGTAGGCCTCGGGCTGGTAGTAGTCGTAGTAGCTGACGAAGTACTCGACGGCGTTCGCGGGGAAGAACTCGCGGAACTCGTTGGCGAGCTGGGCCGCCAGCGTCTTGTTCGGCGCGATCACCAGCGTCGGCTTCTGCACGGCCTCGACGATCTTCGAGGCCGTGAAGGTCTTGCCCGAGCCGGTGACGCCGAGCAGGACGACGTCGGTCTCGCCGCGGTCGAGCGCGGCGGCCACGCCCTCGATCGCCCGCGGCTGGTCGCCGGACGGGAGGAAGTCGCTCTGCACCAGGAAGTCCGCCATCGCGCCATGGTAGGTCCGGGGTGCGACAGGCGGCGCCGAGTCGGACGCCGACCGTGGGCCCTCGGCCGGCGGAAAGGAAGGACCCTGTCACACCTCCTCTGTACGGTGCAGGCGTGCAACCTCGACCTTTCCAGCATTTCCAGGAGGACCGGCGATGACGGCGGGCCCGACGTTCGGCGTCGAGCCGTTCGAGGTCGGCTACGGCGCGTCGTTCGCCGCGCAGGGCGGGTCGCCCCTCGACCTGGACTGTCCGGTCGTGGAGGACGGCGGCGTCATGACGGTGCACACGCCACCGCGGGCCGGGATCCCGGAGCGGCTCGCATTCGTCGACGGCACCATGTCCACCGACGCGCGCCTGACGCGCCGCGAGGCCGACGGGACGCTGGCTGCGGGGATCGCCGGCGCGTGGGCCGCGGGTTCCGTCCTGTCCGAGGCCGGGCTGCCGCTGCGGCTCGACGGTGTCTGCTTCGGGCGGCTCACCGTGTGCTGCGGCGGAGCCCCGGTGCCGCTTCCCCCCCAGCCCGGCGGCTGGGAGTGGGAGGCCGTCGCGGTCGAGGGAGACGACGTCGAGGTCGCGCGGCAGCGCCTGCAGCGGCGGATGCGCGAGGCCGAGGGCGCGCTGGCCGAGCGCCTGTGCGACGCGGGGTGGCTGACCGTGGTGGACGGTCCGCTCAACAACGTGCGCCGGACCCGCACCGTGCCGATCGTGGGGTACGTGAAGACCCATCACCGCCGCATGCTGGCGGCCGACACCTGGGCACGCGTGCCGGAGCTCGAGGTGGGGCAGCGCTCCAGCCTGTTCGCGATCGGGGCCGACCTGTACGGCGCGTACCTCCGCGTCGGCGACGCCGGGCCGTGGGCCTCGGCGTGGGCGGGCATCGTGCGCCTCGAGGTGCCATCCGGCGCCGGCCGCGCGGCCGCCACCGGGGCGGTGGAGAGCGCGGCCGCGTGGCTGCCGCGGTTCGCGTCGGCGCCCCACCGGGACCGCCGCGCCCCCGTCAACCTGACACCGATCTCCGGCCTCGAGCGGGCCCTGCGCCGCCACACGGGCGATCCCGGCCTGGCGTTGCGCGCGGTCCGCGCCGCCGTGATGCAGCTGAACACCCGTGAGACGGCCACCACCGCGACCCGCACGGGAGATCGCAGATGACGGACTCGACCGCCCCGGCCCACGCCACCATCGGTCTGGTGGACGGCTCCGTCGAGAGCACGTCGCGGCGGATCCACGTCGTCCTCGCCGACGACGCCGTCGTGCAGCTCGACGACCTCGTCGCGATCTCCACCGAGCTGCCCGACCAGCGCCGGGTCGTGCACTACGGGATCGTGACCGAGCTGTTCTCACGGCTGGAGGGCGCCGAGCTGCCCTCCGACACCGCACGCGTCGCCGAGCGGATCCTGCCGGCGCAGCACGTCCGTCGTGCCGAGGTCACGCTGCTGCGCACGCACCCCGAGCTGTTCGTCGCGCCCGACGCCGGCGCCGAGGTGGTGCGCGCCACCGGGGACCACCGGGCGCTGGCGCTGTTCGAGGACCAGATGACCGAGCGCCTCCCCGTCGGGCTGGACCTGACCGGGCAGCCGGTCCACGCGGACATGAAGTTCATCGACGGCCGCGCCGGCGGGCACGTGTCGATCTCCGGCATCTCCGGCGTCGCGACGAAGACGTCGTACGCGCTGTTCCTGCTGTACCAGCTGCTGGAGACCGACGCGGGCGTCGACCTGCTCGGGGGGCTGAACGACCGCAACTCCACGCGTGCGCTCGTGTTCAACACCAAGGGCGAGGACCTGCTGCACCTCGACCGCCGGAACGCGCGCTGGGGGGACCACCCCGAAGCGGCGGACCAGTGGGCACGCCTCGGAGTCGCCGAACCACGACCGTTCTCGTCGGTGCGCCTGTACGCACCCCGCGCCGACAGCCGGGCCGGCAGCGTGGTCGCGAACGTCCGCACCCGCGGGACGACCGAGGTGAACGCCTACGGGTGGACGCCCGAGCAGTTCGTGCGCCAGCAGCTGCTGCAGTTCTGCTTCACCGCCGAGGACGACCGCTCGACCCAGGTCGGCATGGTCGAGCAGCAGGTCCGCATCCAGCTGCTGCGGCGGCTCCGGCGGCTGGCCGACGACACGAGCGGTGCGATCGTCATCGCCGACGCCCCGCACGCGGACGCCGGGTACAACCCCGACCGGCTCGCCGACCGTGAGCCCGACGAGGCGCAGCCGTTCCAGGGCGAGGTCGTGCGCAGCTTCGACGACCTCATCGACGTGCTGGAGCACGTCGCGGCGACCGACGACGAGCACACGCTCCGCGAGTGGTTCGGCGGCACGACGCCGGGGACGCGGGGCGCGTTCCTGCGCCGGCTGGTGAAGCTCCGCCGGCGGATCGGCTCCCTGGTGTCGTGCGGCGTGGACCCGGTGTCCCTGGAGACCGCCCGGCTGCACGTCGTCGACATCTCGCGCCTGCACGACGACGCGCAGCGCTTCGTCGTGGGGGCGCTGCTGGAGAGCATCTGGACGGCCAAGGAGGGCACCGGCCGCAAGCCGCTGCGGTTCGTGGTGCTCGACGAGCTGAACAAGTACGCGCCGGCCACGGGCTTCAGCCCGCTGAAGGAGCTGCTCGTCGACATCGCCGAGCGCGGGCGGTCGCTGGGCGTGCTGCTGATCGGCGCGCAGCAGGCGCTGTCCGCCGTGGCGCCGGCGCTGCCGCGGAACGCGTCGCTGAAGGCCGCCGGCCGCCTGGACGCCAGCGAGTCGGAGGCCTACCGGTTCATGACGCCGGCGCTGCGCGAGCGGGCCACCCGCTTCATGCCGGGGACCATGGTCGTGGCGCAGCCGGTCGTCCCCGAGCCGATCCCCATCCGGTTCCCCTGGCCGCCCTACGCCACCAACCCCGACGAGGCGGCGGCAGACTCCGACGCCGCGGTGGTCGCGGAGCGCATCGTCGGCGCCGTGCGCGCGTTCGCGGGCCAGGACGTGGACCTGTGAAGTTGCTGCACACCTCGGACTGGCATCTCGGCGTCCGGCTCGGCCGGCACGACCGGTTGGAGGATCTCCGGGTCGCGCTGAGGGGGCTGATCGCCGCCGCGGAGGAGCACCAGCCGGACCTCATCGTCCACAGCGGTGACGTCTTCGACAGTCCGCGGCCGCCGTACGACGCGCTGCGGCTGGGCGTCCGGGCGCTCACCCGCCTGACCCGCGTCGCACCCGTCGTGGTGGTGTCCGGGAACCACGACTCCCCGGCGCTGCTGCTGGCCCTGCACGAGTTGTCGGGGATGGCCGAGCCGCGGCGCCTGTGGCTGGCGGCCGGCCCGGAGGTGGTCACGATCCCCGGGATGGACGGCCTCGCCGTCGCGTGCATGCCGTTCGTGCCGCCGACCGCGGTGGTGGACCTCGCCGCGACAGCGGCCGCCAAGTTCGAGGGCACCTACGCGGACGGCATCCGCCGGCTCAACAGCACCCTGCTGGACGAAGCGGAGGCCAGGGCCGGCGCGCGCGGCATCGTCGTGTACGCGGCGCATCTGCACGTCCACGGCGCGAAGCCGTCCAGGTCCGAGCGGCGGATCACGGTCGGGGACGACTATGCGACCCACGTCGACACGCTCGGGCGGGCGATGTACGCGGCGTTCGGCCACATCCACGACCCGCAGCTGCTGCCGGGCGGCACGGTGACCGGCCGCTACGCCGGCTCCATCGTGCCCATCGACTACGGCGAGGCCACCCAGGGCAAGCACTCGGTGCTGGTCGAGCTGGGCGACGACGTCGGCATCACGGAGATCCCGTTGCCCGGCGGCCGCCCGCTCGTGCAGTTCGGCGGGACGGTGGACGAGCTCGAGGCCAGGGCCGCCGGCGGTGCGCTCGACGGCACGATCCTCAAGGCGCGTGTCGTGTCCGACGACCCGATCCTGGACCTCGCCGACCGGCTCGCGTCCTGGTCGCCCCGCTGCACCGTGTTCGACCTGGTCAACGCGGTCAACCGCCGCCCGGTCCGCGCGATCAGCACCACCGAGACCGCGGATGCCGAGCCGGCGCTCGACGAGCTGTTCCGCGAGTGGCGCAGCACGGCGGCTCGGGCCGACGCGAGGAGGGGGCCTGACGATGCGGTCGTCGACCTGTTCCGGCAGTCGCTGGCCGGCGGGGACGGGACGGTGCCCGATCTCGGCGTCACCGCCGTCATGGTGGAGGCGCAGTCGGCGCTCGACGCGCTCGCCGCCGCAGGAAGGCAACCCTGACGTGCGGCCGCTGGCGCTGACGCTGGAGGGGCTCCGTTCCTTCCGCTCCCCGGTCACGATCGACTTCACCGGCCGCGACCACGTCGCGATCATCGGCGACACGGGGGCGGGCAAGTCGTCGCTGCTGGAGGCGATGACCTGGGCGCTGTACGGCCGCACGTCGTGGTCCGGGCAGCCGAACCAGGAGCTCGTCAACGACACGTCGCCCGGCGGGCGCGTCGTGCTGCGCTTCCGCGTCCGCGGGCAGACCTGGCAGGTGACCCGGGCGCTGCGCCGGCGCGGCGACGGCACCATCGGGCCGGCCAAGGTCGCGCTGGCGCACCTGGACGACGATGACCTGCCGGTCGAGCGGGTCGAGGGTGTCGCAGCCGTCCGCAACCGCGTGGAGGAGCTGCTCGGCCTCGACGACAAGGCGTTCACCCGCACCGTCGTCCTGCCGCAGGGCCAGTTCGCGCAGCTGCTCCTCGGCGAGGGCGACGTGCCGCGGGCCGACATCCTCCGTCAGGTGTGGCGCCTCGACGAGCTGGAGGCGGCGGCCTGGGCGGCGGCCCGGGCCGCGGACGAGCTCGCGCCGACGCGCGCCCGTCTCGCGCAGGCGCTCGAAGGTGCGCCCGACGATCCCGTGCGGCATCTCGCGGAACTCCGGGTCTTTGCCGACCGGCTGTCGGCCGAGGAGGAAGCCACCGCCGATGTCGTCGCCGCCGTCGACGGGGCCGCGGGGCAGCTGCGCCGGGCACGGGAGACCATCCAGCTCGTCGACCGGATCGGCGAGCACCTCGTCTACGACCCGGGCGCCGACCGGGCGCAGGCGGCCGCGATCGCCGCCGAGGCGCACCGGCTGGCCAGGGCGCGCCGCGACCTCGTCGAAGAGCGCACGGACCTCGCCGGGAAGCTCGTCGGCATCCCGGCCGACGACGACGGCCTGACCGCGGTGCAGGTGGCGACCGCCCAGGCCACCGTCCGGCGCCTGCCGGCGCTCGTCGAGCGGGCGCTGGTCGCAGCGGAGGCGTCCCGGCAGGCGCAGCGCGACGCCGGGACCGCGGGCGAGCACGCCGACGACCTGGCGGCCCGTGCGCAGCGGGCCCAGGA
>JACCXR010000479.1 GCA_013696915.1 Euzebyaceae bacterium | reverse complement strand
GGCGAGCAGACCAGCGAGTACGGCCGCAAGCACGTTCTTGCGAAGCTTCATGTGATTCCCTCCAGTTCGTGCGGCGGCCCGCGGGCGGTCCCCGCCGGGCGCCGCTAACTCCTACCCCTGTAGGAGGTAGGAATCCTCACAGACCATTCCCTTCGAGCGGAAACGAAACGCCTGTCCGGGCGGACAGTGGACGCCTCTACGCCGTCGCGTGCCGGAAGCGCAGGCCGCGGGAGCCGGGATCGCGCCGCAGCCGACCAGCGCGAACGAGTGCGTGAAGGTCGCGCAGGGCGCGGTCGTGCGCGACGTCGACCAGCGCGGCGTACTCCGCGATCGTGATGGTCGCGCCGGCGGCGAGCGTGGCGGCGGTGTCCAGGGCGCGGGCCGACGGTGCACCGCAGGATCCTGGCGCGAGCGTCTCCACGGCCCGCTCCAGACCGTCGACCAGGGCCTCCCCCCACCGCTCCAGCCACGGACCGAGCTCGCCGCGGCGGTGCATCGTCGCCGCGACCTCCCCGTAGTAGGCCGTCGGGTCGGCGACGAACCAGAGCTCGGGCACCGCGCACCCATCCGGGTCCATGCCGCGCGCCCGCAGCACGACGCGGGCGGCGGCCCGGGCCAGCCGGCCGTTGGCCGCCTCGTACGGCTGCCACTCCAGGATCCGTTCGTGCAGGACGCCGGCCACGACCAGGGTCGCCAGTGCCGCGCTCGGCCCCCGCAGCCAGCTGGCGAGCCCGTCGAGCAGGGCGGGAATCACGCCGGGGTCCGGTGCCCGGTAGAGGACGCTGCCCTGTGCGCCGTCGTGGACCGCCTGCGCGGTGAGCCGCGGCCTGCCGACGACGTCGGGATCCACGAGCCCGTGACAGATGTGTCCGTGCAGCGCGGCGAGCGTCTCCAGCGGATCGGAGAAGATCTCGTCCGCGAGCGCGGCTTCGGCGTCGAAGCAGGCGAGGAGGTTCGCGTACTCGACCGCGGCGACCTCCTGGGTGGCCATGCCCTCGATCTTCAGGGCGGCGGCCCAGCCCGCGGCCGGACGACCACGCCGCAGCAGGGGTGCGGCGGGTGGCGGCGAGGCGTCGACCGCCGCGGCCGTCGCCTCGGTGAGCGGGCTGCCGTCGAGCTGGGCCGACAGCAGCGCGGACTCGCGTCGGGCGCCGGCCGCGAGGGCGTCGCGGGCGCCGACTTCCGCATGCGCCAGGCGCACGCCCGCCGCCTCCGAGGCGGCCACGAGCGCGACCAGGTGGTCGCCGTACGCCAAGCGCGGGCGCATGTGCCTCAGCGGGCCCGCGCCAGCCTCGACCGGGGCCCCGGGAGCGGATCGGCCCGACCTCTCGCGGCGGGGGTCACGAACGCTCCGCTGGAAGGCTCGCGTCGCTTTCGGAGTGACCCCGGCCGCCGGGGGCCCGCGGTGCCGGGCTGCGGCCCCAGGAAAGAGGCCCGCGTCCGATGGCGTCCGATCAGGTAGCCGCCGACGCCCGCGGTGGCCGACAGCGTCCCCGCGGCCGCGAGCTTCGCGACCTGCTTCTGGGTGCGATTGAACTCCACGACCGGCCAGCCGCGCCGGTGGGCGACGGACATCATCGGCCGGTCGGGGTTGACCGCCACCGGATGGCCGACGATCTGCATCATCGGCAGGTCGCTGGCCGAGTCCGAGTATGAGTAGCACCGCGCCAGGTCGTAGCCCTTCTCGGCCACGAGCTTGCGGATGCGGTCCGCCTTGCCCTCCCCGTAGCAGAAGGGCGCGGACAGCCTGCCGGTGTAGCAGCCGTTCACGATCTCGCTCTCCGTGCCGAGACCGCCGGTGATGCCGAGGGCCCGTGCGAGCTCGCCGACGATCTCCACGGGGCTGGCAGAGATGATGTAGACGTCGCGGCCGGCCTCTGCGTGCATGTCGAGCAGCGCCTGGGCCTCGGGGCGGATGCGCGGCAGGAGTTCCTCGACGACGACCGGGGTGAGCCGGCGGAACGTCTCGGCCTCGGTGCCTTCGACCATGGAGAGGATCCGGTCGCGAAGCGCCTCGGACTTCTCGTCAGACGCCCCGAACAGCTTGAAGACGGCGGCGTGGTAGCCGTCGGCCAGCAGCCTCGGCAGCGGCACCAGTCCCTCGCGGTAGGCCACCTTCCCGAAGAAGAAGGCGCTGCTGCCGGACATGAGGGTGCGGTCGAGGTCGAAGAAGGCCGCGGAGGACGTCATCGGCGTCGAGTCTAGTGGCC
>JACCXR010000467.1 GCA_013696915.1 Euzebyaceae bacterium | reverse complement strand
CAGCTCGCCGCGCTCGACCTCGACGCCGCCGCCGCCCACCTCGCCGCCGCCCTGGACTTCATGGACGGCCGACGGCCGGGGACGCTCGCCCTGCGGGTCCTCGACCCGGCGGAGAGCGACCCCTACGGCGGGCGCGGCACGCTCGTGGAGCTGAACGTCGAGGACGGCCCGTTCCTGCTGTCCACGGTGACCGAGGAGCTCAACCGGCTGTCCATCGAGACGGTCGACGTCATGCACCCGGTGCTCGGCGTCCGTCGGGACGACGGCGGGCGCATCGCCGAGATCCTCCCCGCCCGCCACGCGCAGCGTCGCGAAAGCTACCTGCTGCTCGACCTCGGCCGGCGCCTCCCACCCGAGCGCAGCGCCGAGGTCGCCGAGAACCTGCGGCGGGTCCTGTCCGACGCGCAGGTGTCGACCCGGGACTTCCCGGCCATGAGGGAGCGGCTCGAGGAGGTCGCCTTCCAGACCCGGGCGAGCGCAGGCTCGCGGTACGGCCCGGACGAGGTCGACGAGGTCATGGCGCTGCTGCGCTGGCTGCTCGACGACCACTTCATCCTGCTCGGCTACCGCGAGTACGACCTCGTCGCCACGCCCGACGGCCCCGGGGTCGTGATCCACCCCGGGTCGGGACTCGGGATCCTCGCCGACGAGGACGCCTCCAACTTCACGACCGCCGTCCCCCTCAGCCGCCTCCCGCCGGCGCTGCGGGCGAGGACCGAGCAGGGTGAGCTGCTGATCGTCTCCCGCACCAATCGGGTCAGCACGGTCCACCGGCAGATCCGGATGGTCTACATCGGCGTGCGGAAGGTCGCCGGAGACGGGACGCTCGCCGGCGAGTTCCGGCTGCTCGGCCTGTTCGCCCAGAAGGCCTTCGCCGAGCCGGCGAGCGCCATCCCGGTGCTGCGGCGCAAGCTCCGCCAGATCCTGGAGCGCGAGGACATCGTCGACCACTCCTACGACGAGCGGGCCATCCGCACGCTGTTCGAGTCCTTCCCCAAGCACGAGCTCTTCCGCGCCGGCACCGACGAGCTGCGGCGCACCCTGGTCGAGCTCCTGGAGATCGCCAGACGCCAGGCCGTGCGGCTGCTGCTCCGCCGCGACGAGGCCAGCCGCAGCATCTCGGCGCTCGTGACCGTCCCGCGCGAGCGGTTCAGTGCGACGCTGCGCCAGCGGGTGCAGCGTCTGCTCGTCGAGCGGCTGTCCGGCACCAGCGTCGACTACCAGCTGTCGATGACCGAGCGCGACCAGGCGCTGCTGCACTTCATGATCCACGTCGGCAGCGGGCCGCTGCCGGACGTGCCGGCCGAGCAGCTCGAACGCGAGATCTCCGAGCTGACCCGGACGTGGGCGGACGACCTGGCAGACGCGCTCCACGCCGAGCGCGGTGAGGCCGAGGCCCGCCGGCTGCTCGACGCCTGGATCGGCTGCTTCCCGCCCGGCTACACCGAGACGACGTCGGTGGCGACCGCGGTCGCCGACCTCGCCGAACTCGAGCGGCTGCCCGGGGACGGCGCGATCCGGGTCACGGTCGCCCGCAGAGCCGACGGCCCCGCCGGCCTCGTCCGGTTCCGGCTCTACAAGACCGGACCCGGCGTCGAGCTCTCGAGCTTCCTCCCGCTGCTGGAGAGCCTGGGCCTGACGGTGGTGGAGGAGATCCCCTACCGCCTCGACGGCACGCCGGTCGGCGACGAGGTCCACATTCACGACTACGGGGTCCGGGCGGACCTGGCAGACGTCGACGTCGACGCCGACGGCCCGCGGCTGGCGGCCGCGGCGCTGGCGATCTGGTCGGGGCGAGCCGAGGCCGACTCGCTCAACCGGCTGGTGATCCGCGCGGGGATGCCGTGGGACGAGATCGCGGTCCTGCGGGCCTACCGCCGGTACCGGCGCCAGGTCGGCACCTCGTTCACCGAGCCGTACACCAACGACGCCGTCGTCGACCACCCCGAGGTCGCGCGCGCGCTGCTCGACTACTTCCGCGCGCGGTTCGATCCGGAGTCGGTTCCCGACCCGGACGTGACCGCCGCGCTGCGACGGCGGGTGGTCGAGGGCTGCGACGCCGTGGCCAGGCTCGACCACGACCGGATCCTCCGGGGATTCCTCGGCCTGATCGACGCCACCGTCCGGACGAACCGCTGGCAGGGCCACGACCGCCTGTCGCTGAAGCTGCAGTCGGCTGCCGTGCCCTCGATGCCGAAACCGGTCCCGCACGTCGAGGTCTTCGTCTACAGCCCCCGGGTGGAGGGCATCCACCTGCGGGGTGGGCCGGTCGCGCGCGGGGGGCTGCGCTGGAGCGACCGGCTGGAGGACTTCCGCACCGAGGTCCTCGGCCTGATGAAGGCGCAGATGACGAAGAACGCCGTCATCGTGCCGACCGGGTCGAAGGGCGGCTTCGTCCTGAAGCGACGTCCGCAAGGGGGAGCGGGGGCGGTCCGCGAGGAGGTCCAGCGCCAGTACGAGACGTTCGTCCGCGGTCTGCTGGACGTGACCGACAACGTCGTCGACGGCGTCGTCGTGCCGCCCGACCGCGTCCGACGGGTCGACGGCGACGACCCCTACCTCGTCGTGGCGGCCGACCGGGGGACCGCGACGTTCTCCGACGTCGCGAACGCCATCAGCGCCGAGTTCGGCTTCTGGCTGGGGGACGCCTTCGCGTCCGGCGGCTCTCACGGCTACGACCACAAGGCCATGGGCATCACCGCGCGCGGCGCGTGGGTCGCCGTCCAGCGCCACTTCCGCGAGCTCGACATCGACGTCCAGGCCGACCCGGTCACGGTCGTCGGCGTGGGGGACATGTCGGGCGACGTCTTCGGCAACGCCATGCTGCGCAGCCGCAGCGTCAAGCTCGTCGCCGCCTTCGACCACCGCGACATCCTCCTCGACCCGGACCCGGACCCGGCGCGCGCCTTCGACGAGCGCCGGCGGCTGTACGACCTGCCGAGGTCGTCGTGGCAGGCCTACGACCGCGCGCTGATCAGCGCGGGCGGCGGCGTCTGGTCGCGGGGCGTGAAAGAGATCCCGCTGTCGGCGGAGGTCCGCGCCGCGCTGCGCATCGGCGCCGAGCGGCTAACCCCCCCGGAGCTGATCCGTGCGCTGCTCGCCGCGCCGGTGGACCTGCTGTTCTTCGGCGGCATCGGCACCTTCGTCAAAGCCTCTGACGAGTCGGCGGCCGACGTCGGCGACCGCGCGAACGACGCCGTCCGCATCGACGCGCGCAACGTCGGCGCCCGCGTGATCTCCGAGGGCGGCAACCTCGCGGTCACGCAGCGCGGCCGCATCCAGTACGCCCGCCGCGGTGGCCGCTGCAACACCGATGCCATTGACAACTCGGCCGGTGTCGACACCTCCGACCACGAGGTGAACCTCAAGATCCTCCTCGCCGCCGCCGCGGAGGCCGGTGCGATGACCGCCGCGGAGCGCGACGAGCTGCTGACCGCCATGGCCGGCGACGTCGTGGGGGCGGTCCTGCGCGACGTGTACCTGCAGACCTGGGCCATCAGTCAGGAGCTCGCGTTCTCGCCGGGCGGCATGGAGGCCTACGAGGCGCTCATGACCGACCTCGTCGACTCCGGGCGGCTCGACCGTGACGTGGAGGCTCTGCCGTCGACCGCGGAGATGGACCGCCGCCGCCAGGCGGGCGCGGGCTTCACGCGGCCGGAGCTGGCGGTGCTTCTGGGGTACGCGAAGGTCGATCTGGTCGCGCGGCTGCTCGCGTCCGGACTGCCCGACCAGCCCCACCTGGAGGCGGCGCTGGAGGGCTACTTCCCGCCGCTCGCGGTCGACCGGTTCGGAAACCTCCTCGGCGAGCACCGCCTCCGCCGGGAACTCGTCGCCACGGTGGTCGGCAACGACGTCGTGAACCGGATGGGGATCACCTACGTCAGCCGCACGGCGCACGAGATGGGGTGCATGGCGTGGGAGGTCGCGGCGGCCTACTGGGTCGCGCGGGAGGTCTCGGGGGCCGACACGCACTGGCGTGCGATCGAGGCGCTCGACGACCGCATCGACCCGACCCTGCAGCTCGATCTGAAGCTGGAGGTCGACCGCCTGATCGACGCGTACACGCGGACCTACATCCGCCACGGCGCCGGCGCCGACGTGGCCGCGGCCATCGCCGCGGACCGGCCGGCGTTCGACGAGCTCGAGAAGGCGATGGCGGGCAACGGCTGGTCGACGAAGCGCTCGACGCCGCAGGCCCGCGCCGTGCGCTACACCGACCTGGGCATCGAGCCCGACCTCGCCGAGCGGATCGCCGCGCTGGCGGAGCTGACGCTGGTCCCAGACGTCGCCACCGTCGCCCGGGCCAGCCGGCAGCCGGTCCGCCACGTCTGCGACGTGTTCTTCAGCCTGTCCGACGCCCTGCCGCTCGACATGCTGAACGCGCGCCTGCAGGAGATCGCGCCAACCGGCCACTGGGAGCGCTGGCAGCACCGCGGGCTCACGGACGAGCTGCGCGAGCTCCGCCGGGCGGCGGCCGCGTCGGCCATCGCCGAGCGGCCCGACGCCGGCGCCGCCGAGATCGTCGGCGCGTTCCTCTCCGCCCGCGCGGGCGCCCGCGAGCGCGCGGCCACGCTCATCCGCATGCTCGAGTCCGAGACCGGCGCCGGCCTCGAGGCGGTCGCCGTCGCCGTGCGGGCCCTGCGCGACGTGGTGGCCTGAGCTTCGCCCGTTGGCTGCGCCCGGTGCCGCGGCCAGCGGTCAGATCAACCTCGCAAAGGCACGGTGATGGTCCGAATCGGTCATGGCCGCGGGTCGCATCCGGCCAGCCATCCAGCCAGTCACCATCCAGCCGGTCAGCCGTCCAGTCGGTCGGCGGCGCGCAGGACGGCGAAGCCGAGCAGCCCGAGCGCCGCCAGCTTCCACGGCGAAGGCCACCGCCGCTCGTGTGGCGCCGGCTGCGCCGCGACGGCGGTGATCAGCTGAGCCTCGCCCGCCGAGACTCCCGCTGGCGAGTCGTAGCGGTCCGCGCCACGGGTGCCGGCGGGCGACCCGTCGGCGGCGCTCGCCGCCAGGGCGGCAAGGCCCTTCGGGCCATCGCGGGCTTGACCGGCGCTTCCGGCGTCACGGGAGCCGGTCCCCGCATCCGATCCTGGCACCGCCTCGGGCACGGGGACTCCGGAACCGGGGGCTCGCAGGCCACCGGCGGCCGGCTGCGACGTCTCCGTACCGGTCCCTGTGGAGCGTCCGTCGCCCGCAGCACCACCGACCGCCGGCGCCGGCGAACCGGGCGCGGGTCGGATCGGGGCAGGTGCGTCGGGATTCCGGGAGGAGCCCGCCGGAGGTTGGCTCCCCGGCGGAGACTGCGGCGAGGCCGAGGCCGGCGGGGGCGCCGGCTCGTCGCCGGTTTCCCGGCTCACGGGCGCCGGCTGGGCGGCCGGCGGCGAGGGGGAGACCGGCGGGGCCGGGACGGTTGCGGGTGGCGGGACCCCGGGCGCAGCTGGGGCGGTTAGCGTCGGCGGGACCGTGGGCGCGGCCGGCGGCGCCGGGGCGGTGG
>JACCXR010000324.1 GCA_013696915.1 Euzebyaceae bacterium | reverse complement strand
GGCGGCGGCAACGGCGGCGGCAACGGCCCCGGCGGCGGCCCCGGCAACGGCCACGGCAACGGGCCCGGCGGCGGCAACGGCAACGGTCCCGGCGGCACCCCTCCCGTGGGGCCCAACGCCGTCCAGTGGCGCGCGGTCCAGTGGCGGGCCGTCCAATGGCGGGCCGTGCAGTGGCGGGCCGTGCAGTGGCGCGGCGACCACTGGGGCGACTCGGACTGGTCGCTCGCGTCCTGGGGTGCGGTCCAGTGGAGGGGCTACTGGAGTGGCCAGGCCCTCGTGGACCTCCAGCACCGGGCGGTCCATTGGCGCGCGGTCCGCTGGGCTATGCGGCCGACCAGGTGAGCCCCGCCCGCGCCGGCGCCGCACTCGGGCGGCGTCGCCCTGACGGGCCGGGCACAGCCGGCGAGCCGGCCTCTCCCCGACCTCCGCTGAGTCCCGGGTCGCGAGGCAGGGTGTCCGCTGGCGAGGTCCGCGCAGGCCCCTCGGCGGGAAGCGCCGGCCCTAGCGGGAGCGTCCCCGGCGGGGCGGGACCGGCACTTCCCCGGATCCGCCCGATGCGCGGCCGTTGGGGTGGAGGCCTCGCCCGCACCGTCTCGACGCTGCCACCGGCCGCCCGGCGCCTCCTCGTCGTTCTGGTGGCCCTCGCCGGCGGCATGGCGGCCGCCGCGGCCGTTTCGGCCCCGCACCGGCCCTCGGCGGTCGGCGTCGCCGTGCTGGCCACCGGCATGATCGCGGGGGAAGCCTTCCGGATCCCGCTGCCCTACCGGCGGGGCGGCAAAGCGCTGTTCACCCTCAGCGACGCAGCGCTCACCGCCGGCCTGCTGCTCCTCCCACCGGCCGACGTGGTGATCGCAGCCTTCGTCACCATGCTCGCCTGGCAGCTGTTCGAACGGGTCGCACCCGTGAAGCTCGTCTTCAACACGGCCCAGTACGTCACGGGGGCCGCCGCCGCGGCGCTCGTCGTGCAGGCCGCCGCGCCCCGCCCGGGGGCGCTGGGCGCCGTCGCCTTCGGCGCCGCGGGGCTCGGACTCGTGCTCTTCCTGGGAGTCAACACGGTCAGCGTCGCCGGCATCATCGCCACGACCGGCGGCGAGCCGTTCTCCGCCACCGCGCGGCGTCTGGCGCCCACGGCCGCACTCCTCGCCGCGGGGAACGCCTGCCTGGGGCTGCTCGCGCTGGTCCTCGCCCGCACCGAGGCGTGGGCGCTGCCCGCGCTCTGCGTCCCGCTCGTCGTCCTCTACACCGCATCCCGGCAGGACATCGGCGCCAAGATCACCCGGGAGCGGTCGGCTGCGTTCGTCTCCACCGAGCAGCGGCTGTCCGAGGCGACCCTGCCTGAGGAGGTGTCCGCCGCGCTCGTCGCCGGTGTGGGTGCCATCCTGGGCTGCGCGGCCGCGGTGTGGTCCGCGGGCCGGTGGACCACGCCGGTGCCGGAGGGCAGCGGCCCGTGCCCGGTCGACCCCGACCTCGCCCGTGTCCTGGTCACCCGTGGCCCGGCGCTCGGTCCCTGCGTGGAGGGCAGCGTCGCGGCTGTGGGCGTCGGGAGCGGCGTGCTCGTCGCCTGGTCGGCGGAGCTGACCGTGACCGCCGAGAGCGAGGAGTGGCTCGCCCGGCTCAGCCGGTCGGGTCGTGCCAGCTACGGACGCGCCGCCGCCACGCTGGCCCTGCACTCGGAGCGCGCCACGCTGCGGGCGGTGGTCGACGGCACCGGCGACGGGATCCTCGTCCTCGACGGCGACGGGATCGTCCGGCTCTGGAACCCCGCGATGGCCCGCCTGGCCGGGACGTCCGCCGACGCCGCGCTCGGCGCCTCGGTGGCGGCGATCCTCGGCGACGGTCCCTGGCAGCGACCCGGCATCCACGACGTCGTCCGCGCCGACACGGACCGGGTCTGGCGCGTGTCCGTGAACACGGTCCGGGAGCGCGACCTCCAGGTCGCCGTGGTCCACGACGTCAGCGCCGAGCGCCGGGTTGCCCGGATGAAGGACGACATGCTCGCGGTGGTCTCCCACGAGCTGCGCACCCCGCTCACGCCGATCAAGGCGAGCGCCCAGCTCCTCCGTCGCCGCTGGGAGCGCCTCCCGGAGGCCAAGCGCAACGAGCTCCTGGAGCAGATCGACCGCAGGGCCGACCACCTCACCCGGCTGATCGAGGACCTTCTCCTCGTGGGTCAGCTGTCGGCCGGCGAACGCGCGGCGCCCGGGATCCGTCTCGACGGCGCCGACCTGGCCGCCATCGTCCGCGACAACGTGGCGCAGCTGGCCCTGGCCCGTTCGTCGCACCGGATCTGCCTGACCGCGCCGGAGTCCCTGCCGACCGTCACCAATCAGCTGCGCGTCCGGCAGGTCGTCGACAACCTGCTCGACAACGCCTGCAAGTTCTCGCCGCCGGGTTCGCCGATCGAGGTGACCCTCGCCGAGGTCGACGGCCACGCGGAGCTGCGCGTGCGCGACCTGGGGCGCGGCATCCCGCCCGACGAGCTCGAGCGGGTCTTCGAGCGCTTCCAGCGGGTCGAGGACCCGATGCACATGACCACGTCGGGGGCGGGCCTCGGGCTCTACATCGTCCGCGCGCTGATCGAGGGGCTGGGAGGGACGATCACCCTCGACAGCGTGCTCGGGGCCGGCACGACCGTGACGGTCCGGCTGCCGTTGCGGGCCGCCGGCGCCTGATCCCGCCTGGTCCCGCGGTCTGGTAGACCGTGGCCGGTGAGCGGGCCGCTGCAGGGCCTTCGGGTCGTCGAGGTCGCGGGCATCGGCCCCGGCCCCTTCGCCGCCATGATGCTCGCGGACATGGGCGCCGACGTCGTGCGCGTCGACCGCCTCGTCCCCGGCCCCGGACCGCTGCCCGCCGCATCGGGTGGCGGCCACGACGTCCTCGCGCGCGGACGCCGGTCGGTCCGCGTCGATCTGCGGCACCCCCTCGGGGCGGACGTGGTCCTGGCCCTCGTCGATCGGGCCGACGCCCTGATCGAGGGCTTCCGCCCGGGCGTCGCGGAGCGCCTGGGCATCGGGCCGGACGAGTGCGGTGCACGCAACCCCCGCCTGGTGTACGGACGCGTGACCGGGTGGGGCCGGGACGGGCCCTGGGCCGGGATGGCGGGCCACGACATCGACTACGTCGCCCTCGCCGGCGCGCTGCACCCCATCGGACCGGCGGACCGCCCTCCACCCGTGCCCCTGAACTACGTCGCAGACTTCGGAGGGGGCGGGATGCTGCTCGCCTTCGGCATCGTCTGCGCGCTGCTGGACTGCCGGCGCTCCGGCGTCGGACAGGTCGTCGACGCCGCGATGGTCGACGGGGTCGCGGCGCTGACCGCGATGTTCCACGGCCTGAAGTCGATGGACCTGTGGACCGACCGGCGGGCAGCGAACCTGCTCGACGGCGGCGCGCCGTTCTACCGGACCTACGCCGCCGCGGACGGCTTCGTCGCCGTGGGCGCCCTCGAGCCGCGGTTCTACGGCGAGCTGCTCGGCACGCTGGGCCTCGACGCCGGCGAGTGGCCGCAGCACGACCGCAGCCGCTGGCCGGCCCTCGCCGGCGTCCTCGCGGGGATCTTCGCCGGCCGCACACGTGATGAGTGGGCGACGGTGTTCGCCGGTTCTGACGCGTGCGTGGCCCCGGTCCTGACCCTCGCCGAGGCACCCGGCCATCCGCAGCTCGCCGCCAGGCGCACCTTCGTCGACGTCGAGGGGGTCCGCCAACCTGCACCAGCGCCGCGATTCTCGCGGACGCGCGCTCCGACCCCGCGCGCACCTGAGCCGGCCGGTGCGTCGACCGACGCGGTCCTCGCAGAGGCCGGCTTCACGCCCGCCGACATCGCGACGCTGCGCGCCGAGGGGGCGGTGGGCTGACCCGCGGCAGCCGGGGACTAGGCATCCCGGGCGGCCAAAGTGGTCACTTGGGCGGATGGTGGGAACCGAGGCCCGTGGCGATGCTTGAGCGCGTGTCCAGCCTCGCCGCGCCCTTCCGTGTCGTCATCGCCGACGACGAGCCGCACAGCCGGCTGCTCGCACGCCTCCAGCTGGGGATCGCCGACGGGTTCGAGGTGGTCGGCGAGGCACAGGACGGCGCCTCCGCGATCGCCCTGGTGCGCTCCTCGGCGCCGGACTTCCTGGTCATCGACCTCGACATGCCCGGGATGGACGGGATGTCCGCGATCCGCCTGCTGCTCGACGAGCCGGTCCGGCCGGGCATCGTCGCCTTCACGGCCGGCACCACCCGGGCCACGGTCGCGGCCCTGCAGACCCTCGGCGTCGAGGTGGTCTACAAGGACGCCGATCCCGACCTGCTGATCGAGGCGCTGCACCGCAGCCGCAACGGCCGCCCCTGAAGGGCGGCCGCCCCGGTGCGCCGCCGGCGCCGGACCCGCGGCGCGGGACTAGCGGCGTTCCTCGAGCTCCTCGAGCTCCTGGACGCTCATGAGCACCTGCCGCGCCTTCGGCCCTTCGGAGGGTCCGACGACGCCCATCGTCTCGAGTTCGTCCATCAACCGGCCGGCGCGGGCGAACCCGACCTTCAGCTTGCGCTGGAGCATCGACGTCGAACCCAGCCCGGAGCGGACGACGAGGTCCATCGCGGCGCGCGTGAGGGCGGCATCGTCGGCGTCGTCGCCGGTCACGTCCGCCTGCTGGGCGTCGGAGCCCTGGCGGACGACGCCCGGCGCGTAGTCGGCGTGACGCTGGCCCTTGCAGTGGCCGACGATCTGGGAGATCTCCGCCTCGTCGACGTAGCAGCCCTGGATGCGGTGGGGCTTGTTCGCGTTGGCGGGCATGAACAGCATGTCGCCGTGGCCGACGAGCTTCTCGGCCCCGCCCTGGTCGAGGATCGTGCGGCTGTCGTGCTGGGTGGCCATCGCCAGCGCGATCCGCGACGGGATGTTCGCCTTGATGAGGCCGGTGACCACGTCGACCGACGGCCGCTGCGTCGCCACGATCAGGTGGATGCCGACGGCCCTGGCCATCTGCGCGATTCGCACGATCGCGTTCTCGACGTCCCGCGGGGCGACCATCATCAGGTCGGCGAGCTCGTCGATGATGCACAGGATGTACGGCAGCGGCTCCCACGCCGGTCCCAGGCCGGCGCCGTCGGAGCCGACCCCCTCCATCCGGCCGGACAGCGCCGGCGCGGCCCGGACCGTCCCGTCCCGCACGGCGGTGTTGTAGGTGTCGATGTTGCGGTAGCCGAGCAGCGCGAGCCGCTCGTAGCGGTCCTCCATCTCCTTGACGGTCCACGCCAGCGCCTCGGTGGCACGCTTCGGGTCGGTCACGACCGGCGTGAGCAGGTGGGGGGCGCCCTCGTAGTGGTTCAGCTCCACCCGTTTCGGGTCGATCAGGATCATGCGGACCTGTGCCGGCGTGGCGCGGGTGATCACCGACGTGACGATGCCGTTCATCGTCACCGACTTCCCCGACCCCGTCGCGCCGGCGATGAGCAGATGCGGCATCGCCGCCAGGTTCACGAGCACGCTGTTGCCGGCGATGTCCACCCCCAGGCCCGCCGTGAGGGGATGCCGCTGCGCCGCCGCCTCCGGCGAACGCAGCACGTCCCCCAGGGTGATGAGGTCGCGCTCGCGGTTCGGGACCTCGATGCCGATCGCCGACTTCCCGGGGATCGGGGCGACGATGCGAATCTCGGCGGTCGCCAGGGCGTAGGAGATGTCGTCGGCCAGCTTGGTGACGGAGGACACCTTGACGCCCTCCCCGAGCTCGATCTCGAAGCGCGTGACCGTCGGCCCACGGTGCATGCGCGCGACGACGGCGTCGACGCCGAACTGGCGCAGCGTGCGCTCGAGGGCCGTGCGCATCTGGTCGAGGGCGCGCTTGTTCCCGACCGCGGCCTTGCCGGTGTGGAACAGCTCCAGCGGAGGGAGCTCGTATCCCTCCCACTCCCGGTCGCGGGGCTCCAGCCGGGTGGCCGCGCCGTCGCCGTGGCGCACGCCCCGCGGCAGCAGCTGCGTGTCCGACAGCGCCGGCGTCCCCGCCGGCTCCGATGTTTCGCCGGCGCCCGCGAACACCGGCAGGGCGTCGTCGAGGACGGTCGCGGGCGCTTCGTCGTCGAGGACGATCGTGGGCGCCTCGTCATCGTGGACGGTCGTGGGCGCCTCGTCATCGGCGGGGGGCGCCGGTCGGCCGTCCTCCGGCTCCTCGAGCACGACCGTGCGGTCCCGACGGCGGCGTCGCCGGGGGCGGTCGGCGCCGCCGCGGGCGCGCCGCTCCGCCGCCTGCTCCCCGGTCTGGACGAACGTGCCGAGCACGGCGCGCACGAGCACCCGTGGCGGGGTGGCCGTGAGCACGAGGCCGCCGGCGAAGAGCACCGCGACGAGCAGCACGACCGCGCCGGCGGTCGCGGCGACGGCCCGCAGCGGCAGCGCGACGACCGCCCCGAACCAGCCCGCGGCCCGGTGCAGATCCGCCGTGGCGGCCCCGAACCCCGGTGCGTCGGACGCCAGGTGCCACAGGCCGGCGACCGCGACGAACAACAGCGCCGCCCCGATCAGGATGCGCCGGTTCGCCGGCCGCGGCTCCCGCAGCAGGACGACGCCGCCGGCCGCGAGCGCGACGGGTGCCAGCAGCCCGAAGACGCCGAACAGCCCGCGGTACACGCCGACGAGGAACACGCCGAGCAGTCCCGCGGATCCGCTGAAGTACAGGCCGAGCGCCGAAAGGGCGGCGAGCAGCAGGAGCCCGCCGCCCCACAGGTCCCGCAGGTGGTCGCCGGTCTGGCCGCCCGCGGGCGGGCCCCCGGGCGGCGGCGTCAGCGCCCGCGACCCCGACCGCCTCGCCGGCGCCCGGGCGACCGGGCCCTTTGACGGCGCCGGCGGCCGCGGCCCCGACCGCCTGGCCGGCGCCTTCCTGGACGCGGTCGGCTGGCGCGGCACGGTCAGGTCTCCACCAGCAGCGGCAGGATGACCGGCCTCCGCCCCGTCTGGTCGCGCCAGAAGCGGCCGAGGACGGTCGAGGTCATGCGGCGGATCACCGCCGGGTCGCTCTCCCCGTCACCCCGCCGCAGCTCGTCCGAGAGGACCTTCGCGGCCAGGTCGAGCAGAACCGACTGCTCAGCGGAGTAGATGACGCCCTGCTGCACGACCTCCGGCTCCCCCACCAGCCGCGCGTGCTGGTCGAGTACGACGACGGCGACGCAGATGCCCTCGCTCGACAGCTTCTCGCGGTCGCGCAGCACCGCGTTGCCGACGTCCCCCACACCGAGGCCGTCGACGAACACCTTGCCCGGCGGGAAGGACTCGCCGCGGCTGACCTTGCCGTCGGTCAGCACCACGGTGTTGCCGTCCTCGCAGACGAAGACCTGGTCGGGCGGGGTGCCGGTCTCGACGGCGAGACGCGCGTGGGCGATGAGGTGGCGGTACTCCCCGTGGACCGGCACGAACGCCGATGCCCGCACGATGTTGTGGAAGAACTTCAGCTCGTCGGCCGCGGCGTGGCCCGAGACGTGGACGTCGGCGATGCCCTTGTGGACCACGTTGGCGCCCTGGCGGAACAGCCCGTTGATCGACCGGTAGATCGCCGACTCGTTGCCGGGGATCACCGAGGACGCCATGACCACCGAGTCACCGGGCTCCAGCTTCACCTGGCGATGCTGGCCCGCGGCCATGAGGGACAGCGCGGCGTACGGCTCGCCCTGCGAGCCGGTGCAGATCAGGACCGCGCCGTCGCGCGGCAGGCGCTCGACCTCGCCCATGTCGACGACGTGGTCGTCGCCGTACGTCAGGTACCCGAGGTCACGGGCGATCGGCATGTTCCGGACCATCGACCGGCCGACGAAGCACACCTTGCGCCCGACCCCGACGGCCGCGTCGACCACCTGCTGGACGCGGTGGACGTGGCTCGCGAAGGTGGTGACGACGATGCGCCCGCGCGCAGCGGCGAAGACGTCGCGCAAGGTCTTGCCGATCTGCCGCTCGCTGGGGACGTGACCCGGCTGGTCGGCGTTCGTGGAGTCGGCCAGCAGCAGCGCGACCCCCTCGTCGCCGAGCGACGACAGGTGCGGGAGGTCCGTGACCCGCCCGTCGATCGGGGTCTGGTCGAGCTTGAAGTCACCGGAGTGCAGGATCGTGCCGTGCGGCGTGTGGAAGGCGATCGCGAGCCCGTCGGGGATCGAGTGCGTCACGGCGACGAACTCGATGTCGAACGGGCCGGTGCGGATGCGCTCCCCGGCCTCGACCTCGCGCAGGTCGGCGGCGACGTCGGGATGCTCCTCGAGCTTCGCCGCGATGAGTCCGAGGGTCAGCCTGGTCGAGTAGACGGGGACCGCCGGGAACTCCCGGAGGAAGAAGGGCAGCGCCCCCATGTGGTCCTCGTGCCCGTGGGTGATCACGGCGCAGTGGACGTCGTCGGCCCGTTCCCGCAGCGTGACCCAGTTCGGCAGGATCAGGTCGATGCCGAAGTGCTCGGCGTCGGGGAACGTCAAGCCGACGTCGATGAGCGCGATGCGACCGTCGACCTCAACGCTGGCCATGTTGCAGCCGATCTCGCCGAGGCCGCCGTAGAAGGCGACGATCACCGGAGCGCTCATGGCAACTCCACGCCGGCGGCGCGCAGACCATCCCGGACGGCGTCGGTGGTCGCCTCGTCGGCGTCCGCGAGCGGCGGCCGCACCGGTCCCGCGGGCAGGCCGAGCAGCCGCAACGCAGCCTTGAGCGGTCCCGGGCTGGTGTCGACGAACAGCGCGCGGAACAGCGGCAGCAGGCGGAAGTGGACCTCCCGCGCCTTGGTCGGGTCGATCGGGAACTCGCCGATCATCCGCGCGAGGTCCTCCCCGACGAGGTGACCGGCGACGCTGACCACGCCCACGCCTCCGACGGCCATCGTGGGCAGCGCCGTCGCGTCGTCACCGGACCAGATCCCGAAGTCCCGGGGGGCGCGGGCGGCCAGCCACGAGGTCTTCACCATGTCCCCGACCGCGTCCTTCACCCCCGCGACGTTCTCGACCTCCTCCGCGAGCCTCAACAGCGTCTCCGGCGCGATCTCGCAGGCCGTCCGCGACGGGATGTTGTAGAGCAGGACCGGCAGGTCGGTCGCGGCGGCGGCGGCCCGGAAGTGGCCGTCGAGGCCGCGCTGGGACGGCCGGTTGTAGTACGGCGTCACCACCATCACCCCGTCGACGCCGAGCGCGCTCGCCGCGCGCGTCAGTTCGACGGTCGCCGCGGTGTCGTTCTTGCCGCAGCCGGCGAGCACGCATGCCCGCTCCCCCACCGCCTCCACGACCGCTCGGAACAGGTCGAGCGTCTCGCGGCGGTCGAGCGTCGGCGACTCACCGGTCGTCCCCGCCACGACGATGCCGTCGTTGCCGTGGTCGACGAGGTGGACCGCCAGCCGCTGGGCCCCGTCGAGGTCGAGCGTGCGGTCGGGCGTCATCGGGCTCGCCATCGCGGTCAGCAGCCGCGGGAAGGCCAGCATGGCGAGGTCCTCCAGTCTGTGCGTCGCAGGGGTCCGGAGTCTACCGGCGGGGCGCGGACCGTCCGGTGAGGGTCGACGCCGGCGGGCGGAGGGGGCCGTCGCGTTACGGCACGTGGTCGGCGACGCCCGGCTGGTCGTCGGCGCTGGGGGCGCCGCTCGGGGCGAGCCGGAAGCCCACGAGGAACCGGGCGCCGCCGCCCGGAACCGGCTCGTAGCGCAGGTCCGCCCCCATCGAGTCGCACAGCTCCTTGATCAGCGGGAGGCCGACGCGGGGCTGCCCGCCCTCGTCGGGCGCGTCGAACAGGTGCCGGGCCTCCCCGGGCGGGACGCCGGGGCCGTTGTCGCTCACGACCAGCACCCCGTGACCGGCCGTCGACAGCGCCGTGACCCTGACGGCCGTCCCCGACGGCGTGTGCTCGACGACGTTCTCGAGCAGGTTGAAGACGACCCGCCGCACCGCCCGACGGTCGGCGACCACCTTGAGCGGCGGCACGTCGACGTCGAGGGCGTGGACGGCCAGGCGTTCACGCAGCGCGATGACGCAGTCGGAGACGGCGCGCGCCAGGAGCACGGGTTCCGGTCGCTCGTCGACGAGCTGGTCGAGGACGCCCACGTCGGCGAGCTTGGCGACCTCGGCGTCGAGCTGGGTGACGCGGATGCGCAGCAGCGCGGCGAACTGCCGGCGCTCCGCCGCGGTCAGCCCCTCGTCACGGTCGAGCGCGTCGGCGACCGCCTCCACCGCCCGCAGCGGCTCGCCCACGTCGGCGGTCGCGCGGCGGACGAAGGACCGTCGCCGGCGGCCCCGCCGCCGCGTCACCTCGGCCTGCTGTCCAGCCTCGGCGATCAGCTCGTGGAGGCGACTGGCGTACGTGCCCGACAGGTAGCCCACGCTCGACAGGCCGGCGATGCTGACGAGCAGGACACCGACGCGGTCCGCGAGCTCGGGCCGGTGGAGCAGCGTCGGCTCGAGACCCATCTCCTCGAACGCCAGTTGCAGCAGCGCCAGCCCGACGGAGAGCGCAGTGAACCACCCGGCCGCCCCCGGTCCGAGCAGGATGCCGGCGCTCACGACGACGATCGCGTAGAGCAGCACGAGTCCCGAGCCGGTCCCGCCGAGGAACGCCACGGCGCCGCCGAGGACGAGGGCGTCGGCGATGAGCGACGTGGCGACCGCAGTCCGGGGGAAGGCGGCCGAGCGCAGGAAGTAGGCGGTCGTGACGACGCCGAGCACCGGCACACCGAGCAGCAGCGGCCACACCTGCCCGCCGTAGATCACGAACAGCACCACCACCGCGACGACGTAGGCGGCGCCGCCGACGGCGCGCACCAGGCCGAAGCGCCGCAGCAGCACCTCGTCCGGCGTCGGCACCCGCGCGTTGCGACCCACGTTCCCGCGACCTCACCCCTCGTTGCCCGGCGGCCCCGGGCGGATGCTACTGCCCGGCGCCCGACCGTCCTGTCCGGTGGCCTGCTACGCTCCGGGCGCTGCGGGTCACTCGGCGGAGGCGAGCATTGACCGGGGGGGGCGAGTCGGCAGATGGAGCCACGGCACCGCCTCAGCGACCACGACTACCGGCTCACGGCGGACCTGCTGCGGTACCAGCTCGCCCTCGAGGCCGGCCAGATGGGCGTCTGGGACTGGGACGTCGGCGAGGACGAGGTCGTCTGGTCCGACACCCTCGCCGAGCTGCACGGGCTGGCCCCCGGCGCGTTCGAGGGCACCCGCGACGCCTTCCTCGCCCTCGTCCAGGCGGACGACCGCGACCGCGTGTCGGCGGCGCTGCGGGCCGCGCTGGCCGGCGAGCGCAGCTACGACCTCGAGTTCCGCATCGTCCAGCCGTCCGGCGAGGTCCGGTGGATCCGCGGGGTCGGCGAGGTGCTGCGCAGCCCCGACGGCAGGCCCGTCCGCATGCTCGGCGTCGAGACCGACATCACGCGCCGGCGGGAGGCGGAGCAGGCCCACTTCGAGTCGGAGCACCGGTACCGCCTCCTCGTCGAGCAGCTGCCCAGCGTGACCTACACCACCACGGCGACCCCCGAGAGCCGGACGCTGTTCATCAGCCCGCAGATCGAGGGGCTGGTCGGCTACCGACCGGAGGAGTTCCTGAAAGACGCGCACCTGTGGGAGCGCTGCCTGCCGCCCGAGAAGCGCGGGGTCGTCGGCGACCGGCTAGCGGCCTGCCTCACCGACGGCGGGCGCTTCGCGCTCGAGTACCCGGTCACGGCGCGGGACGGTCGCACCGTCTGGGTCCGCGACGAGGCGAGGATGGTGTGCGACGCGGACGGCGCGCCGCTGTTCCTCCAGGGCATCCTCGTCGACGTGACGGATCGCAAACTGGCCGAGCGCGCCCTGCACGACCGGGCCGCGCGCGAATCATCCCTCACGGCCCTCGGGCGGCAGGCGGTGGAGGACAGCGATCCGTCGGCACTGTTCGCCGTCGCCGTCGCCGTCGTCACCGACTTCCTGCCGCTGGACCTGTGCGACGTCATCGAGGTCCTGCCCGGCGGCGAGACGGGCAGGCTGCGGGAGAGCTTCGGCCGGCCCCCGGATCGACGGGGCGGCCCGCTGCAGGTCGGCGCCGGGACCGAGGCCGCCTTCGCGCTGCGCTCATCCGACACCGTCCTGATCGCCGACACCACCCACGAGCGGCGGTTCTCGGTGCCGCAGCCGCTCCTGGACGCCGGCATGCGCAGCGGCGTCGTCGCGCGGATCGGCGGCCGCGGACGCGCCTTCGGGGTGCTGGCCGCACACTCGCTGCGGCCGGACGCGTTCGACGTCGACGACGCGGCCTTCGTGCAGTCCGTGGCGAACGTCCTCGGCAGCGCGATCGGGCGGCGCCAGGCGGAGGAGCAGCTGCTCCAGGCGCAGAAGATGGAGGCCGTCGGGCGGCTGGCGGGCGGGATCGCGCACGACTTCAACAACGTCCTCACGGCGGTGCTCGGCTACGCCGAGCTCCTGCGCCCCGCCTTCGACGGCGACGAGCGCCGGCAGGGATGGGTCCGTGAGATCGTGGAGGCGGGGCGGCGGGCGAGCGCGCTGGTCGACCAGCTCCTCTCGTTCAGCCGCGGCCAGATCAGCGAGCCGGTCCCGCTCGACGTCGGCGAGGTCGTGCGGGGCATGCGGGCCCTGCTCGAGCGCGTGATCGGCGAGCAGGTCGTGCTCCACACGGAGCTGGACCCCGCCCTGGGCAGCACCATGAACGACCCGCACCGCATCGAGCAGGTGGTGCTCAACCTCGCCGTGAACGCCCGCGACGCGATGCCGAACGGGGGGACGCTGACGATCTCGACCGACAACGTCGAGCTGGACCGTGTGACCGCCGAACGCGCCGGCGTCGCCTCGGGTCCGTACGTGCGCCTCGCGGTGAGCGACAACGGGATCGGGATGGACGCGGCCACCGTCGCACAGGCGGTGGAGCCCTTCTTCACGACCAAGGAGCGCGGGAAGGGCACCGGGCTCGGGCTGTCGACCGTCTACGGCATCGTCTCGGGCAGCCGCGGCCATCTGGAGATCCGCACCGAAGCGGGACACGGCGCGACCATGTCGGTCTACCTGCCGCGGGTGGACGCGGCCGCGGTGCGCGAGGACCGGCCTCCGGAGTCGGAGATGCCCCGCCGCGGGAGCGAGACGGTCCTGCTCGTCGAGGACCAGCAGGCCGTGCGCGCACTCGTCGGCGCGGTGCTGCGAGAGCACGGGTACGAGGTGCTGGAAGCCGTCGACGGGCAGGACGCGCTCGGCCTCGAAGGTGCCACCGACGTCGACCTGCTCGTCACCGACATCGTGATGCCGCGGGTGGACGGTGTGCAGCTCACACGGCGCCTTCGCGCCGAGCGCCCGGGGCTGCCGGTCCTGTACATGTCCGGCCACAGCGACCACGCCGAGCCACCGGACACGGACGCGCGCACCGCGTTCCTCCCGAAGCCGTTCGGCTTGGTCGAGCTCCTCCGCTGCGTCCGCGGCGTGCTCGACGGCGACCGGGAGGGCGCACAGCGCTAGCGGCTCAGCCCCCCGCCTCCACGAGCCCGCTCTCGTAGGCGATCACCACGGCTTGCGCCCGGTCGCAGAGGCCCAACTTCGCGAGCACGTGGCCGACATGCGTCTTGACGGTCTGCTCGGCGATCACGAGGGTGTCGGCGATCTCGGCGTTGGACAGCCCCGCGGGCGATCAGCTGGAGCACTTCGGTCTCCCGGGCGGTCAGCCGTTCCAGCGCCGGCATCTTGCGACGGAGGTCGGGTGGCCGTGACCGGGCGAAGTCGGCGACCAGCCGGCGGGTGACCGAGGGGGCGAGCAGGGCGTCCCCCGCCGCCACGACCCGGACCGCGGTCACCAGGTCGGCCGCGCGGGCGTCCTTCAGGAGGAAGCCGCTGGCTCCGGCGCGCAGCGCCTCGTAGACGTAGTCGTCCAGGTCGAAGGTCGTCAGCACGACCACCCGCGTGAGCGGTTCACCGTCGACGACGGGGTCGGCGAGCAGCGCGCGCGTTGCTTCCAGGCCGTCTAGCACCGGCATGCGAACGTCCATCAGCACGACGTCCACCGGGGACCCGGCGGCCCGCAGCTCGCGCGCGGTGACCACGGCGGCGTGGCCGTCGGGCGCGGTGGCTGCCACCTCCATGTCCGGCTGCGCGTCCAGCAGCGCGGCGAACCCTTCGCGCACCATCGCCTGGTCGTCCGCGATCAGCAGCCGGATCACCGGACATCTCGTCCTGCGTCCGCCTCGGGGAGCCGCCGGCCGGCGTCGGCCGGGTCCCACGGCAGGGTCACGTCGACGCTGAACCCGCCGTCGCGGGTCGGGCCTGCGGCCAGCTGCCCTCCGACCATCCCGACGCGCTCGCGCATCCCGGTCAGCCCGTGACCCGGACCCGCGAGCCCGTCACGGGATCCCCGTCCCGCCGGCCGGTCGGGCAGCGCGTTCACGACCCGGATCCGGACCGCCGTCGGGAGATGGCGGACGTCCACCCGGACGGCCGCGCCGTGGGCGTGCCGGCTGGCGTTGCTCAGCGCCTCCTGCACCACGCGGTAGGCGGCCAACCCGACCGCCGGCGGCGACGCTGCAGTCCTGCCGGGCCGTCCGTGCACGCGCATCCGCACGGGCAGGCCGGAGCGGCGCGCGGAGGCCACCAGCTCGGGGAGGTCGGCCAGTTGCGGCTGCGGAGCGCGCTCGCGGACGTCGTGGTCGGTGCGCAGCACGCCGAGCAGCCGGCGCATGTCCACCAGCGCCGACCGCGCGTCGGTCGCGATGCCGGCCAACTCGCCGCGGCCGTCTCCGTCCAGCCCGGGGCGCCGGAACGGGGCGGTCTCGGCGCGGACCGCGATCATCGACAGGTGGTGCGCGACCACGTCGTGGAGCTCGCGGGCGATCCGGTTGCGCTCCTCCACGACCGCACGGCGTTCCTGCTCCTGGACGATCCGGCGGCGCTGCTCGGCGAGCCGACCGCTGGTCGCCTGCCAGGCGCCGACGCTGACGCCCAACCCCGCCACCAGGACGATGAGCACGAGTCCGCCCTGGACGAGACCGAGGTCGGGCGTGGTCGACGCGACCGTGATCGCCGCCATCGCGGCGCCGTCGACGACCGTCGCCAGGACCGCGACGCCGCGCGGCACCGCGGCGGCGACCTGCACGAGGACCAGCAGGTGCGCCACGCCGACCACCGGCGGCCACGGCAGCCCGCTGCTGACCTCCAGTGGCGCGACCGCCGGCGTCAGCACCGTCGCCAGCACGGAGATCCGCCAGGCCAGCAGCGGGCGGCGTCGCGCCATGGCGACCGGGGCGACGTGGGCCACCGCCAGCAGGCCCACCGGGAGCAGCCGGTGGAAGGCCGTGTGCCGATCGAGCTCGGCCCAGTCCGCGGCGCCGAGCACGACCAGGAGCAGCGCCGCGCCCGCTAGGACAAGCAGGCGCCGCCACCGCCGCGGCAGCAGCGCGAGGAGGCCGTTGACCGGGGTGTCCGCCGGCTCGGGGCCGACCAGCAGGCGGTGGGCGGCGGACGCGAAGCTGCGCCACCACCGGTTCGGGGCGGACTGTCCGGCATCGCGGGCGATCCTACGGCGGACCGGGCACCCGGTCGTCACCCCGCAGGGCGGCTTCCGGCGTCCCCCCCTGGGGTGACCTGCGCCCGCGTCGCCGGTCTGCCGGGGTGCCCGCGACGGCGGCGCTGGCTCCGCGGGGGCACGGCAAAGACGGCTCCCGGGGGGGACGAGTCCGCGCTCGCCGGAGGCCAGGCTGGGAAGGAGCGTGGACTCTCGAAGGTCCGGAGGTCTCCCGATGACCACAACTGGAAGCATCCCCGGCGACGCTCCCGTCGCCGACCAGCACGGCGTGGCCGCCCGCGCCGTGGACCTGGTGAAGACCTACGCCGCCGGCGCCGCCCGGGTCGTCGCGCTCGACTCCGTGTCGATCGCGTTCCCCGCCGGACGCTTCACCGCCGTGATGGGGCCCTCGGGGTCCGGCAAGTCCACGCTGCTGCACTGCATGGCCGCGCTGGACGCCCCGACCTCGGGCCAGGTGTTCGTGGGCGGCACCGACGTCTCGACGCTCGACGAACGCCAGCGCACCTGGCTGCGCCGCGATCGCATCGGGTTCGTGTTCCAGGCGTTCAACCTCGTGCCGACGCTGACCGCCGAGGAGAACATCATGCTGCCCGCCAGGCTCGCCCGGCGCGACCCGGACCGCCGGTGGGTGGACCGGGTCATCAAGACCGTGGGGCTGCGAGACCGGTTGCATCACCGTCCCGCCCAGCTGTCCGGCGGCCAGCAGCAGCGCGTCGCCGTGGCGCGGGCGCTGGCGGGCCGCCCCGAGATCGTCTTCGCCGACGAGCCCACCGGCAACCTCGACTCGCGATCGGGAGCCGAGGTGCTGGGCCTGCTGCGGGCCGGCGTCACCGAGGACGGCGCGAGCGTCGTGATGGTCACCCACGACCCGACGGCGGCCGCGTACGCGGACCGGGTGATGTTCCTGGCCGACGGCCGGTTGGTCGACGAGCTGTCCGACCCGACGGCCGAGGGGATCCTGGAGCGGTTGAAGGCCCTCGAGCCGCTGCGCGACGGCCGGGGAGACGGCCGGTCATGACCCGGGTCGCACTCGGCGATCTGCGGGCGCACCCGGTGCGGCTGCTCGCCACCGCCCTGTCGGTCGTGCTGGGCACCGCCTTCGTTGTGGGCACGTTCATCCTCACCGACATGGCGCGGGCCGCCTTCGACCACCTGTTCGCCGCCGGCGGGGCGCACGCGGACGTCGTCGTCCGCCCGGTCGGCGACCTCGAGGGGCAGGTCCGCGAGGGCGCGGCCGTGCCCGATCGGGTGGTTGACGCCGTGGCAGCCGTCGACGGGGTGGCCGCCGTCGCGGCGGTGCACGAGGGTCCCGCCCTGCTGCTGGGACCGGACGGCGAGCCGCTCGACGGGCCGGGATTCGGTGGTCCGCCGTCGGCGGTCAGCTGGATCGCCGAGGACGCGCTGCGCGATCAGGTGCTGCGCACCGGTCGTGCGCTGGCCGGCGCGGGCGAGGTCGCGGTCGCCGACGCCATCGCTGCGGACCAGGGCCGCCCTCGGCGACGAGGTGCGGCTGGTGTTCGGCAACGCGGTGGTCGACGCCAGGGTTGTCGGCACCTTCTCCTACGACGAGGGGGGCGGAGGGGGCACGGACGTCGGCACCCTCGGTGGGTGGCCCTCGGTGGCACTGGACGCCGGCGCCGCCGCCGAGCATCTCGGCGGCCCCGCCTCGCTGCGGGTGCTCGCCGCCGACGGCGTGGACTCCGAGGGTCTGGCCGCCGCGATCGCGCGGGCGTTGGACGGCGTCGGCGACGCCGGCGGCCCTGACGAATCCGCCCGCTTCGAGGTGCTGGGGGGCGCAGCGGTCGGCCAGGACACCGGTGGCCGGACCCCACCGCTCCTCCGGGCGATGACGACCGGGTTGCTCGCGTTCGCCGGCGTGTCGCTGCTCGTGGCCGGCGCCGGCATCTTCAACACGTTCACGATCACCGTCGCGCAGCGCACCCGCGAGTTCGCGCTGCTCCGCGCGCTCGGTGCGAGCCGCGGACAGGTGGCGGCTGCGGTGCTGGTCGAGGCGGCCATCGTCGGTGCGGCGGCCAGCGCGGTCGGGGTCGTGGCCGGGTTCGGTCTGGCCGCCAGGCTGCGCGTCCTGCTGGACGCGTTCGGGTTGGCGCTCCCGGCGGGCGAGCTCGTCCTGCGGCCGCGCACCGCGGTGGTCGCGGTCGGCCTCGGAGTGGCGGTCAGCGTGCTCGCCGCGCTCCTGCCCGCTGTGCGCGCCAACCGGGTGCCGCCCGTGCAGGCGCTGCGCGATCACAGCGTCTCACCGGCCGCCGCGAGCGCGGGCGGCGGCCGGGCAAGAGTCGCCGCCGGCGCGCTGGCCGGAGTCGCCGGGATCGCGGCGCTGGCCGCGGAAGGGTTCACGGACGGCGGCCTGCCGCTGCTCGGGACCGGCGCGCTCGGCGCACTGCTGGCCCTGGCGCTGCTCGGGCCGGGGCTCACCACTCCGGCCGCGAGTGCGATCGGCGCCCCGATCGCGGCCCTGCGGGGACTGCCCGGCGAGCTCACACGCGCCAACGCCGCCCGCAACCCGGCCAGGACCGCGTCCACCGCCGCGGCGTTGATGATCGGGTTGGGACTGGTCAGCGCAACCCTGATCCTCACGCGAGCCTGCAGGCGTCGGTCGGACGGCTGGACGAGACTGCCGATTTCCAGGTCTTCTCCGGCAACTTCGTCAGCTTCCCCGAGGCGGCCGCCGGGGCCCTGGCCGACGTGGAGTGGGCGGCCTCGGTCACCGCGATCAAGTCCGCCCGCATCGGCATCGCCGGCACGGCCCACAGCGCGGTCGGCATCCAGCCGGCGACCTTCCGCGACGTGCTCGGCGTGCGGGTGCTCGCCGGTCACCTCGACGCCCTGGCCCAGGACACCCCCAGCGGCGACGCCGCCACCGGCGAGAACCTCACCCGCGACGCCGCCGCCGGCGAGAGCCCCACCCGCGACACCTCCGCCGGCGAGAGCCCCACCCGCGACGCCACCGCCGGCGCGAGCCCCACCCGCGACACCTCCGCCGGCGAGACCGCCATCGCAGACCGCAGCGCCGGGGACGCGCGGGTCGCGCTCGGGGCCGACCTCGCGGCCGAACTCGGCATCGGCGTCGGCGATCGCGTACCGGTGACCTTCGCGGGCAGCGGCGAGGCCGCCGGCGAGACCCCTGCTGGGGTCGTGGCGATCTTCGACCCCGACAGTCTCGTCCTCGCAGCGCCGGCGCTGGTGTCGTACGACCGGCTCGCGGCAGCCGCGCCGCACGCGGGCGACACCGGAGCGTTCGTCGCCCTGGCCGACGGCGTGACGGTCGACCGGGCCCGCCCGGCCCTGCGGGCGGCGCTCGCCGACTTCCCCACCGCCCAACTGCTCGACGCCGATGCCGTCACGGCCCGGGTGCAGTCGGGCGCCAACCGGCTGCTCGGGCTGGTGTTCGGCCTGCTGTTCCTGTCGATCGTCATCACCCTGTTCGGCATCACCAACACGCTGGGGCTGTCGGTGCTGGAGCGGACCCGCGAGCTCGGGCTGCTCCGCGGGGTCGGCATGACCCGCGTGCAGACCCGCGCGATGGTCCGCTGGGAGTCGGTGATCGTCGCGGTGCTCGGCGGGCTGCTCGGCCTGGCCGTCGGCGGGCTGTTCGGATGGGTGGCGGTGCGCGCGCTGCCCGCCGAGTTCGAGGCGTTCGCCTTCCCAGCCGGGCGCCTCCTGGCCGCCGCGGCCGTCGCCGTGCTCGCCGGCGTGCTCGCCGCCGTGATCCCGCGCGGCGTGCCAGCCGCATCGACGTGCTCCGCGCCGTCACGGTCGAGTAGGAGCGACCGCCTGCCCCGAACGCCGGGCCTCCTGCGCGCGCTCCGCGTCCAGCCGCTCGAGCTCCGACGTGCCGTGGTCGACGAACCGCATCATCTCCGCCACCGCGGGATGGCCTGCCCCGGTCGCGATGAGCTCGTGCATCCGCTGGCAGATGCGCCGATACGACGGGTGACCCTGCGGGGTGGTCCGCAGCTCCAGCATCTGCATCGCCGCCCTGGCGTTGAGCTGCATCGAGTAGCGGATCCGCCAGGCGAAGCCGACCGCGTACTGCGCCTGCCGTGGGAGGTCGGGGTGGAGCCGCTCCCACAGTGCCGCCTGGCGCGCCATCGTCCGGTGCCACACCTGTGACACGCCGGCCTCGTCGATCTCGGCGGGCGTCTCGTAGCCGTGGTGCGGCCCGAGCTCCTGCCATTCCACGGTGAGCATGCGGTGCCGTTGGAGGTCGCGGAAGGCGCCGTAGTCGCTGCACACGTCGAAGCGGTACGACACGCGCTCCAGCGCGCGGCCCGGCTTGTGCCGGCGGTTCGTGCGCTCCCCCGCGTAGGCCCGGACCACGCGCAGGCGGTCCTCCGCCGGCATGGCCGCGACCAGCGCCCGCAGTTGCGTCTCGGGCAGGCGGCTGTGCGGATACAGCATCCCCGTGACCAGCTCGACTTCGGCGTCGCGGCTGAACGAGGTCAGCGTGACGTCGTCCGTCGCCGCGGGCTCGACGCCCGCGAGTAGCTCCGCGGCCACGGCCCGGGTGCCGGCGCGGGTCGAGGACAGGTAGTCGGTCCAGACGCCGCCGCGGTCGGGGCGGTCCACGCGGACGAGGAACGACGGGATGACCTCCCGCAGCGCGCGCAGCATCCTGTCGCCGACGTGCCTGGCCTCGGCGAGTTCGTGGCCGCGGAGCCGCAGCAGCAGCTGCTCGTACGCCTGGCCGCTGGCGAAGATGCCCACGTTCGAGACGGTCGCGGCCGGCAGCAGGCCGCGCAGGACGTCGCACACCTTCGCCGCGACCGCGTTGCGGTGGACGGCCTCGGAGGTCGTCTCGTCGCGCGGGAAGCGCTCACGCGCCCATGCGGTCAGCGGACCGAACAGCCCGGCGTAGGCGTCGAAGACGGCGTCGAGCTCGGCGACGTAGGCGGCCCCGTGCGGCGAGGCGAGGACGTCGGGGTCGCGGTAGTACCGGTAGCGGCCCCCCGGCTTGTCGTCGTAGGCCATGTAGCGCGTCGACTGCTCGAGGTAGGCGCCGAGCCGTCCCCACTCCAGCACCTTCGTCAGCACGTTGGACGCCTGCTCGACCGCGACGTGCGCGCCGCCGAGCTGGGCGACGGAGTCGTCGCCGTACTCCAGGAAGATCCGGTCGTACAGGCGGCCGGCCCGCGTGGCGGACTGGTCGGGCGGGGCCGCCGCCGCACCGTCGCCGAGGTCGGAGGCGAACTCGTCCAGCAGCAGCCTCCGCAGGCTCTTGCGGGACCGCGAGTAGCGCGCGAACAGCGCCCCCTTCACCACCTCGGGCAGGTTCGTCAGCGCGAACACCGGCTCGTCGACGTTGGTGACGCGGTGGGCGAGCACGGCCCGTTCGCCGGCGCTGAACTCCTCTGCGACGTACGGCTGCACTCGGCGATCGCTCCTTGACGGCTCGGGCGGGCAGTGTACGGACGCGCCCACCCTCACGGCGGCAGGCGACATGGTGGCGGGCGCGTAGCGACCGCCATGGAATGCTGAAAGAATCGACCGCCATGGACCCGTCCCTGCGCGCACACGTCGACGCGGCGGACGCGTCCCTCATGCTCCACCAGCCGGGGCTGGCGGCCGCCGACGTGACCACGCTGCTGGAGACGATCGTGCAGTCGCTCGGCTTGAGCGACGTCGCGGTGTTCGTGACCGAGGCGATGAGCCGGGTCGACGACGACGACGGCGGCGGCGACGACGAGACCGTCGCGATCCGCCGGCCCGACGGGTTGACCGAAGGACTCCTGCGCTGCCGGCCGGTCGACGACGGCGCGCGGCACACGATCGGGGCGCTGGCCGCCCACGCCGGCCTTGCGCTCGCCGCCGCCGCCCGCATGACCGAACTCGAGCGCCGCGAGGCCGCGCTGCGGCGCATCGCCGAGCACCTCCAGGACTCCCTGCTGCCCGAGTTGCCGGCGCTGCCGAACACGAACATCGAGGTCCAGTACCGCGCCGCCGGGCTGGAGGCCCGCGTCGGCGGGGACTTCTACGACGCCTTCCCGCTGCCGAACGGGCGGGTGCTCATCGTCGTCGGCGACGTCATGGGCAAAGGCGTCGAGGCGGCGAGCCGGACGACCAGGATCACGCAGACGCTGCGGGCGCTCGCGCTCCAGGGCCGGCCCCTCGACGAGATGCTCGAGCGCTGCGACGAGCAGGTGACGTTCCAGGATCCCGAGATCATGGCGACCGTGTGGTGCGGGCTGTACGACCCCGAGGACGGGGAGCTGGAGTTCGCGTCGCTCGGCCACCCGCCGGCGCTGCTGCTGCGGGCCGACGGCGAACCGACGCGGCTCACGCTCGAGGGGCTGCCCCTCGGGATGCGCGACCTCGCCGTCGAGCCCCCCGAGGTGCGCGGCCGGCGCCTGGCGACCCGCGACCTGCTCGTCCTCTACACCGACGGCGTCGTCGAGGCGAGCGGCGACTACATCGCCGGCCAGGAGGCGCTGCTCGGCGCGATCGTCGCGCGCCGCCACGAGCCGCTGTCCCAGCTGGTCCAAGACGCCCTCGACGAGCTCCTCGCCGACGCCGGCCACAGCGACGACGCGGTCATGTTCCTGCTCCGCCGCCGCTGAGCCGGGCCCTCCCCCGCCCGCTGACGCCGGTCCGCCGCCGCCCTTGACCCGGTCCCCCCCGCCAACCTTCGAAGGGTAGGCGCGGGCTATGGCGCCTACCCTTCAAGGGTTCCCACGCGCCGGCCCCCCCTCGGCCGCCGCGGGCTCCCCGGCCCAACGTTCGAAGGGTCGGCGCGGGCTATGGCGCCTACCCGTCAAGGGTTCGCACGCGCCGGCCCCCCCTCGGCCGCCGCGGGCTCCCCGGCCCAACGTGCGGAGGGTCACAGCAGGGACTCGAGGCCGACGGTCAGCCCCGGCAGCGACCCGACCCGCTTCACCGCGAGCAGCACGCCGGGCATGAACGACGAGCGGTCGATCGAGTCGTGGCGGATCGTCAGGGTCTGGCCTGGCCCACCGAAGACGACCTCCTGGGACGCGACCAGCCCCGGCAGGCGGACGCTGTGGACACAGACCCCCTCGATGACGTCGCCGCGGGCGGGGTGGCCGTCCGGGCCGGGCACCGGCGGGGTGGTGGCGCGCGCCGCGGCGATCATCCGGGCGGTCCGCAGCGCCGTACCGCTGGGCGCGTCGGCCTTGCGGTCGTGGTGGAGCTCGACGATCTCGGCGTGATCGAGGTGCGCGGCGGCCTGCGCCGCGAAGCGCATGAGGAGCACCGCACCGATCGCGAAGTTCGGGGCGACGAAGCAGTTGGCCGGCCCGGTCGCCGCGCGGAGATCGGCGAGGTCGTCGTCGCCGAGGCCGGTCGCGCCCACGACCGTGTGGACACCGCGTTCCAGCAGCCACGACGTGTTCGCCTTGACGCTGCCCGGGAGCGTGAACTCCACGGCCACGTCGGCGCCGGCGTCGAGGACGGCGTCGAGCCCGTCGCCGGACCGCACCTGCGCGACGAGCTCGCAGTCCGGATCGGCCGCGATGGCGGTGCACACGGCCGACCCCATGCGGCCGCCGGCGCCGATGACCGCGACCCGCAGCACGTCGTTCGGGGACCGGGCCACAGGACGCGCCTGACTAGGCCGCTTGGACGTACGGTTCGAACGCCTTCGGGTCGTCGTCGTCGAACGGACCGACGAGCGCGAGCGTGAAGGGCCCGCCGAGCAGCAGCTCGCCCATCTGGCGGACGTCGTCGGCGGTGACGGCCTCGATCGCGGCGATGGTCTCGTCGAGGCTGAGCAGCGGGGATCCTGTCGCCAGGGACTTGCCCAGCCGCGTCATGCGGCTGCCCGTGTCCTCCAGGGCGAGCACCATCGACCCGGCGAGGTGGCCCTTCGCCCGCTCCAGCTCGGCGTCGGTCAGCCCAGCCGTGCGCGCGCGGTCGACCTCGGCGCGGACGACGTCGAGCACCGCCGTGGTCTTGCGCGGCGCGGTGCCGGCGTAGATCGCGAAGGTGCCGGCGTCGGCGTGCATGCCCTGGTAGCTGTACACCGAGTAGACGAGACCGCGCTTCTCGCGCACCTCCTGGAAGAGCCGGCTCGCCATGCCGCCGCCCAGCGCCTGGTTGAGGACGCTGGCCGCGAACCGGCGGTCGTCGCCGCGCGGCAGGCCCTGCCCGCCGAGCACGAGGTGGGTCTGCTCGGTCGGCCGTGCGCGAACGGTCGCGCGGGGCCGCATCGCGCCGTGCGGCGCCGAGCGGCGGACCGTCGAGTCGGCGGAGCCCCCGAGCGGCGCCAGCGACTCCGCGACGAGGTCGACGACCCGGTCGTGCTCGACGTTGCCGGCCACGGCGACCGTCAGGTTGGCGGGGACGTAATGCCGGCGGTAGTAGCGGTGCACCTGGGTCCGGGTCATCGCGGTGATCGTCGCCTCGTCGCCGAGCACCTCGCGACCCAAGGGGTGGACGCCGAAGTACGCCTCGCTGAACACGCTGTGGACGAGGTCGTCCGGCGTGTCGAGGTGCATCCGGATCTCCTCGAGCACGACGTCGCGCTCGCCGTCGACGTCGGCGGTCCGGATGAGCGCGGAGGTGATCATGTCGCCGAGCACGTCGATCGCGAGCGGGAGGTCGCGGTCGAGGCAGCGCGCGTAGAAGCAGGTGTACTCCTTCGACGTGAACGCGTTCATGTCCCCGCCGACGGCGTCGATCACCTCGGCGATCTCCAGGGCGCTGCGCCGTCTCGTGCCCTTGAACAGCAGGTGCTCGAGGAAGTGGCTGGCGCCGGCGACCGGGCCGCGTTCGTCACGCGACCCGATGCCGACCCAGTACCCCGCGGTCACCGACCGGACGTCCGGCATGGACTCGGTCACGACCCTGACGCCGGACGGCAGCGTCGTCAGGCGGACCCCGTCGGTGACGGGCACGCTCCGCGACGCCGCCGTGGACCGCGGCGCGGCCACTAGCCGCGCCGGCGGCGGCGGCGGCGGGTCTGTTCGTCTCCACCGGCGTCGTCGGACGCCGACGCGTCCGGAGAGGACGACACGGAACGCTCGCGCACCCGCTCGCGCACCGGTGGCGCGCCGCGGTCGCCGCGGTCCTGCGGCCGGGGGTCCCGGTCGCGGGCAGGCGCCGGGGCGTCCGTGCGCCCGGACGGTGCAGCGGCGGCCGCCCGGCCGCCCGACTCGCCCTGCGGCCCCTCGACCATGGCGAGGGAGAACTTGCGGCCGTCCTTGACCTCGACGACCTCGACCCACATCTTCTGCCCCACCGTGACCGCCTCGTCGGCGTGGCCGAGCCGCTGACCCTCGGGCTTCGGCAGCTTCGAGATGTGCAGCAGGCCGTCGCTGCCCGGCGTGAGCGAGATGAACGCGCCGAAGTCGGCGGTCTTCACCACGGTCCCGAAGTAGCGCTCGCCCTCCTTGGGCACGACCGGGTTCGCGATGGCGCGGATCCGGTCGAGCGCCATTTGCGCCTTCGCGGAGTCCGCCGAGTAGATGTGGACCACGCCGCGGCCGTCGACGTCGTCGATGTTGATGTCGGCGCCGGTCTCCTCGGTGATCTCGCGGATGATCTTGCCCTTCGGCCCGATCACCTCGCCGATCTTGTCGCCCGGGATGTACTCGACGAGCACGCGGGGCGCGTGCGGGTTCATCTCGGCCCGCGGCTCGGGGATGCAATCGATGATGACCTGCAGGATCTCGGTGCGGGCCTCGCGCGCCTGACCGAGCGCCTCGCCGAGGACGTCGGCCGGGATCCCCGACAGCTTCGTGTCGAGCTGCAGCGCGGTGACGAACTCCGACGTGCCGGCGACCTTGAAGTCCATGTCGCCGAACGCGTCCTCGGCGCCGAGGATGTCGGTGAGGGTCGTGTACCTGCCGTCCTCGGAAATCAGGCCCATGGCGATGCCCGCGACGGGCGCCGCGATCGGGACGCCGGCGTCCATGAGCGACAGCGTGGACGCGCAGACCGACGCCATCGACGTCGACCCGTTCGAGCTCACGACCTCGCTGACGAGCCGCAGCGCGTAGGCGAAGTCCTCCTTGGTGGGGATCACCGGCAGGAGCGCACGCTCGGCCAGGGCGCCGTGCCCGATCTCGCGGCGCTTCGGGCCGCGCATGAACCCGGTCTCGCCCGTGGAGTACGGCGGGAAGTTGTAGTGATGGATGTAGCGCTTCTCGGTGTTCGGGTCGATTGTGTCGAGCCGCTGCGCGTCGCGCAGCATGCCGAGCGTCAGGATGTTCAGCGCCTGGGTCTCGCCCCGGGTGAACAGCCCCGAGCCGTGCGCCCGCGGGAGGAGGCCCACCTCTGCGGAGAGCTTGCGGAGGTCCTTCGGACCGCGCCCGTCGATGCGGACGCCCTCGTTGACGACCCGGCGGCGGATCAGGCGCTTCTCGAGCGCCTTGAACGCGTTGCGCGACTGCTTCTCGAGCTCCTCGTCGCTGATCTCGACGTCGCCCGCGTCGGCGAAGGCGGCGTCGACCGCGGCTTCCCGCAGGGCGGTGACCTTGTCGCTGCGGGTGGACTTGTCGATGGCGGCGTCGGACAGGACGGCGCCCAGGTCGGTGCCGACCGCCCGCTCGATGGCCGCGAAGACCGTGCTGTCGTAGGTCGGGAACAGCGGGTAGGTCCGCGTGGGCTGCTCACCTCTGGCGCGCAGGAACTCCAGCTGAAGGTCGCAGAGCTGCTTCAGATAGCCCTTGGCGTCCTGGAGCGCCTGACCGAGGACCTCCTCGGTCGGCTTCGTGGCCCCCATCTCGATCATGGCGACCGCGTTCTCGGTCGCCTCTGCCTCGACCATGAGGATGTCGACCTCGCCGGACTCCGGGTTCAGCCGGCCGGCGACGACGAGGTCGAACACCGCCTCCTCGGACAGGTACGGGAAGGTCGGGAAGACCCTCCAGGCGCCGTCGCGGTCCATCGCCATACGGACGCCGGCGACGGGACCGTCGAACGGGATGCCGGCGAGCATCGTCGCCATGGATGCGCCGTTGATCGCGAGCACGTCCGGCGTGTGGACCTGGTCGGCGGACAGCGTGGTGATGAGGATCTGGATCTCGTTGCGCAGCCCGTCGTCGAAGGTGGGGCGCATCGGCCGGTCGACGAGGCGGGCGGTGAGGATCGCGTTCTCGCTGGGGCGCCCCTCGCGCTTGAAGAACCCGCCGGGGATCTTGCCGGCGGCGTACATCTTCTCCTCGTAGTCGACGGTCAGCGGGAAGAAGTCGAGGTGCTCCTTCGGGGAGCGGCTGGCGGTCGACGTGACGAGCAGGATCGTCTCGCCGAGGTGGGCGACGACGGCGCCGCCGGCCTGGCCGGCGAGCTTCCCGCTCTCGAAGCGGATCTCGGCGTCGCCGATCTTGGCGGACGCCTCTGTGGTGCCGAGCGTGGCTCGGGATGCATCGGACATGCGGAGGAACTCCTCTCGCAGCGCGCACAGGCGCTGCCTGGGCGAGGGCCCCGAGGACGACCGGTTGGGGTGCCAGTTCCCAGTGGCCACGGCTGCGAAGGGTTCCGCAGCCGTCACCACTGACAACTGACGCTCCAGGTCTCCTCGGGGCGTTGGGTGGAACGGGTTGAAACGGCGACGCCGAACCCGGTCGCGGGCCCGGCGTCGGTCTAGCGGCGGAGTCCGAGTCGCTGGATCAGCGTGCGGTACCGCTCGATGTCGACCCTCGACAGGTAGGCGAGCAGACGCCGACGGCGTCCCACGAGCTGGAGGAGCCCCCGTCGAGAGTGGTGATCCTTCTTGTGGGTCTTCAGATGCTCCGTGAGGTGGTTGATCCGAGCGGTGAGGAGCGCGACCTGCACCTCGGGCGATCCGGTGTCGCCCTCGGCGGTCGCGTAGTCCTCGATCAACTGGTCCTTGTTCGGGACAACGGCCTTCGCCACGTACGCTCCTTGGATGTGCGGGCCCGCCGGGTGGACGCTGTCGCGTCGGGGACGTTGGGGGCGCCGGCTGGGCCGGCCGCCTTCTCATCCTCCGCGCCGACGCCCCGGGGGGCGCACGGCAGCACCCGGATCCGGGCACGGCATGGCGCCGTCACGTTGAGACGGCATGGTCCATACTGCCATGGCCGCCCGGCCCGGACAACCCGCCCCCGGACAACCCGCCCGGCCCGGCCAACCCGCCTTGGACAACCCGCCCCCAGCCGCCCGCCCGCCGGCGCCGGTTCGCCTTTCACCGCCGCCTCGCCGATCGGATCATGATGCCGTCGCCGCACCGCCGCCCCACCGCCGCCCCGGCTCTCGTCGGGATGGTGCTGCTGCTGTCGGCGTGCGTGACGGCCGAGGCCGTGCCCCCCATCCCGCCCGCACCGCCGCCGACGTCCGCGGCGCTGGGCATCGTCGACCGCCTCGCCGCCACCGGAGGCCTCGTGCCCGACCTGGTCGGGCTGGACTCCGGCGGCGCAGCCGACCGGTTGGGGGCGCTCGGCGCCACGGCGCAGGTGCTCGCCTTCGCCGAGACGTCCACGGTCACGGCCCAGTACCCCCAGGCCGGCGCGGCCCTGCCCGCCGACCGGCTGGTGACCCTGTGGGTGGGAGCGCCGCCGGCTCCTCCTCCCCCGCCCGCCC
>JACCXR010000413.1 GCA_013696915.1 Euzebyaceae bacterium | reverse complement strand
GTTGAGTTGCATCAGGCGGGGGATGACCTTGTGCCTCCAAGCGGCGCACCGCGATGGCGGTTCGAAGCGCGACGGCGTCGATGTCGGCCGCGGCACCCGCGATGACCGCGGCGATATCCTCCCGCCGTCGCGCATCGTCCAGATTCTTCGGAGCGGTGTCGGACTCAGTGGCCGCAGTCTAGATCGAGAGAAGAGCCGGTCAGCCGGACCGGCGTGGCCGAGAAGTCCCTCGCGCCGCAGCCGGGCAGCGACCTCGGCGAGCGACTCGGCGGCCCGGCTCGTCGCGCTGCGGGAGGACCGGGTCGGCATCGGCGTCTTCCAGCCGTTCCCACCTGCCGACGGTCCGGGTGGCGACGGCGTCGATGTCGAGCGCAGCAGCGGCGAGGACGGTGACCGCGTCTTCTGGGCGCAGAGGTTGGCGTGAGCGTCGGCTGGTCATCGCCCCACGAGCGTGGCACACGAGTGTGTCACAGCTCGGCTGGTACGACGGCGCCTGTGGATCGTGGCCGGAGAGGCGTGGCGGATCAGTCGACGAGTGCGGTCAGCCCGGCGAGCGCGGCCGGCGACACGGGGCCGTGCGCCGTGACCGTGGCGTGGGGCGCGCCGGCGTAGCCGAGGCCGGCGAGGTACGCGTGGACGGCCGGGTTCAGCGACTCGCCGACCAGGAGCGGCGCCGCGTTCTGCCGCGCCGCCACCGGAGCGATCGTGAGCGCCCAGGCCCAGCCGTCGGTGCCGCCGGACGGCACGGCCGTCCAGGCGGGTGCCGCGCCGGCGGTGGTCCGTCCCCACAGCGACCGGGCGACCGCCAGCGCGGTTTCTTCACGGGTCTCGCCGGAGACGCGGGTGGCGCCGGCGGCGCTCACGGCGGCGTCGCTCAGGGCAGCCGGGCCGCCGAGCGCGACGACCTCCGGGTCGTCGAGGTCGCGGAGCACCGCCCGCGTGGCCTCCGAGAGATGGTCGGGGTCGGACAGGAGGATCGGCGCGCCGCTGCGGGCGCCGAAGGCGCCGCCAGCCGCCGCGTCGGGCCAGTCGTCGCCGGTGGAGAGCAGCGCCATCGCGGGCCGCCCGTCGCGCTTGGCGATGGCGCGCGCGACCGCGGCCGCCGTCTCCACCCGATCGGCTCCGGCGACCCGGCGGACGGACCAGCCCTCCGACCGCAACGCCGCCTCTATGCCGGGGTCGACCGCGACGGGGCCGCCGACGATGAAGACCGTGGCGCCGCGCGGCAGGACGTCTCGGAGGGTGTCGCGGACCGTGGGCAACAGCGTCGAGCCTGCAGGGTGGAGCAGGACGGGACCCTGTCCCCTGGCCAGGGGCCCGGCCGCGAGCGCGTCCGGGAAGTCGTCGTCGCGGACGAGGACGACGCGGGAGGCCCCGCCGGACCCGAAGATCCGGCGGGCGAGGGCCAGCGTCTCGTCGGTGGCCGTGCTGACCGGCGCCGGGGCCGGCACCGGGGCCGGCACCGGGGCCGGCGCGCCCGCGGTGAACCGGAGGGTCGTCCACATCGACCCGTGCCCGGGGGCGGCGCCGATTCCGACGTCGGAGAACACGGTGCTGAGGAGGATCGCCCGGTGGGGCGGGGAGGCGATGAACGCGTCGTGCAGCGCGGTGGCGGGGTCGCCGGACGCGGTAGTCCCGACCGCCTCACCCCAGCTCGTGCAGCCGGCCGGGACCGCCGCGGAGAGGCCGGGGTCGTGGCGGAGGGTGCCCTCCCCGGCGATCTGCGCCGACCAGCGCCGCGCCGAGTCGACGAGCCGCTGGTCGACCCGGAGGGCGGCCAGCCCCTGCTGGGCACGGGTCGCGTTGATCATGTCGAGAAGCTGGGCCTCGACGGCGGCGGGCGTCGACTCCGCGCGCGCCGGGGCGGCGGGGGTCAGCGCGAAGAGCGCGAGGAGGGCCAGCAGAACGACCTGAGCCGTGAATCGCCGAGGCTCGTCCGAGCCGATTCTCATGACCTCGGTGGTGGCGGTCGCGCAGCGACCGCCATGAGGATGCTGAGCCGTGAATCGCCGAGGCTCGTCCGAGGAGATTTTCATGACCTCGGTGGTGGCGGTCGCGCAGCGACCGCCATGGAAATGCTGACGGAGGAAACGAGGGGTCGCAGAAATAGCCAGACCTCCTGTGCCGGGGGAAGAGGCACGGTTCGGGGACGCGCGTTGGGGCTCGCGGGTCGTGGCTGCGCCGTCGAGGGGGGCTTGGCGGCGTCCGAACTAGCCCGGTTGGGGAGGATGATCCTAATACCGTGGGCGCTGGGGGCAAATGTGCCTTCTGAGGTGCCTGAGGTCTCGGTCCAGCCCTGTCCGCCACGGCCTAGGGTGAAGGCCACCATGCGACTCCGGCCGAACCCGACGACGTCCTCCGCCGCGATCGAGACAGAGCTGCGCTCGTGTACCTGATCGCGGTGAGGCTCGTCCGGGCCCTCGTTCGTGCGGCCTTCCGTGTGCGTGTCGAGGGTGCCGGGCTGCTGCCGATCCGCGGCCCGGTCGTCGTGGCGGCGATGCACGTGTCGTACCGCGACCCGCTCGTTCTCGGGGCGACGCTCGACCGGCTGGGACGGCGGGTGCGCTTCATGACGAGAGCGGAGCTGTTCACCGCGCCGGTCGTCGGGTGGGTGCTCCGCAGGGGCGGCCAGATCCCGGTCGTCCGGGGAGCGCGGGACGGCGTCGCGCTCGCCGGGGCCGCCGCGACGCTCCGCGCGGGAGCCTGCGTCGTGATCTACCCGGAGGGCACGATCGTCCGGACCGGACCGCCGCCCCCGGTGCGGCCAGGGGTCGGCCGCCTGGCGCTGACGTCGCGGGCGCCGGTCGTTCCGGTGGCGATGTGGGGCATGCAGTGGCGCCTCCGCCCGCTGTTCCGCCGCCTTCTGCCCGCTCCCGTCGGCGTCGTGATCGGGCCGGTCGTGCCCCTCGACGACCTCACCGGGGACACGGCGGACGACACGCGGGCCGCTGCAGAGCGGATCATGGCCGCCGTCCGCGCTCTTGTGCCGCGGGCCCAAGAGCTCGCCGACGGCTGAATCCCCGGTGACCTCAGCCGGGCGTGGAGAGGGCGCCCTGGACGATCGGCGTTCCCGTGGGGCCGGCCGTCGCGGAGTCCGGCTCGACGGTCACGGCCACGGTGTCGGCATGCGTGACAAGGCCGTCGACGACGGTGGTCGCCACCACCGCGGAGGCGACGAGGACGCCAGCCGGTCGCGGCTGCCCGTCCTGGTACAGCCACAGTGCATACCGGTGCCCGTCCGGCGCCGGCGGCAGACCACGCGCGATGACCACGCCGCGGTCGAGGTCCTGGGAGTAGACGAAACGGACGGTCGCGCCCGCCGGGCCGGTGAGATCGACCTGGCGGAGGTCGCCGGCCGCGAGGACCGCGGCCACCTCGACGCTCACCGGCGGGTCGCGGCGCCATGGCGTCGCGGCGCCCATCGCCAGGGCCGCGAGCACCACCCCAGCGGCGACCGCGGTCATGGCCGGCCGCCAGGCGGCGGGACGGCTCGGAGCGGGCCGGTGGGTCGCCGGCGCCAGCTGCCGGGTGCGGTCGACCAGCGCGAGGACGCGCGCGCGCAGCGTCGCGGGTGACGGTTCGGCGGTGACCTCGGCGAGACGGGCCGCCGTGCGGGCGAGTTCCTCGACCTCGGAGTTGCAGGCCTCGCACGCGCCGAGGTGCCGCTCGAAGAACGCGCGCTCGCCGACGGGGAGCGCATCGACGGCGTATGCGCCGGTCAGCGTGTGCACGTCCGCGGTCACAGGGTGATCCCGAGGGTGTCACGCAGGCGGATGAGACCGTCCCGCAACCGCGTCTTCACGGTCCCGAGCGGCGTCTCGAGCAGTTCGGCCACCTGCCGGTAGGTGTAACCGCCGTAATAGGCGAGCTCGACCGCCTGGCGCTGCAGTGCGGTGAGCTGGTCGAGCGCGGCGCGGACCTGCTGGTGCTCGAGCCGGACCTCCACCTCTTCGGCGACGACGTCGAAGGCGGGAACTTCGGCCCGGGACCCAGCGCGATCGTCGCGGTCGCGTGCGGCCTGTTCGCTCCGCACGCGGTCGACGGCGCGTCGGTGCGCCATCGTCATGATCCAGGCGCTCGCCGAGCCGCGCGCGGTGTCGAACCGGGGCGCGGTGCGCCAGACTTCCAGGAGAACTTCCTGGGCGACCTCCTCGGACTGCGCCGGGTCGCGCAGCACCCTCCGGATCAGGCCGTAGACCTGCCCCGCGACCCGGTCGTAAAGCAACCGGAACGCACGCTGCTCGCCTCTGGCCACCCGCGCCAGCAGCGCCTCGGTCGTCAGCGACTCGTCGAACTCGCCCGCGTCGACCGCGCGCAGCGGTTGGGACTGGCCCGGATCACTTTCCGAGCGCCCGCGGTGGCGTCTGGGTGCGCCACGGCCCGCAGCGGCGCCGCCATCGCCGGCGTCAGGCATCAGGGACACTCCTGTGTGGTGCAAGATCGAAGCTACCCGCGGGCGGTCCTCCACCATACGGGGTGACGGTCATGCGAGGTTCGGTGTTGACTGCTACCCGGATGGGCCGCGGCCGACCCGCAGGCGCCGCCGACCCCACCAGGCGGCCCCGCCGAGCGCCGCGGCAGCGCCGAGTGCGAGAACGGCGCCGGCCGTCCCGCCGGGCGCGGTCACCGGCCGGGCGGGCGCCGTCGGCGCGGCGACCGGCCGCGGGATGTCCGAGGCGGCCGGCGTCGCTGGGGCGCCGTGGGCGTCCGTCCGGCCGGGAGTCGCGGTCGGCGTCCTGATCGGTGTCGGCGTGGGTGTCGGCGTCGGGGTCGATGCCGGAGTCGTCGGCGGCGGGGGCGGAGCCGTGCCCGGGGTCGTGGTCGGGATCGGATTGGCAGGACCCGTCCAGCTCAGGACGTCCGCGCCGCGCACCATGTCGTTGCTGAGCAGCCAGTACGTCCGCGTGCCGTCGGGATGGTCGTCGGTCCGGAAGACGTCCGCCGCCCAGGTCCGCGCCCCGGGAAGGAGGAACGACGCCGTCTCGGTGAACGTCCAGCGACCGCTCTCGTCGATGGCGTAGTCGATGATCTTGATGCCCTGGGAGTACCAGGCGGCGACCAGGCGCTGCTCGTCCGGCAGGTGGTGGATGACGTGGACCGTGCAGAAGGTCTCCGCGGGCACGGTCGCATCGGCGATGAAGACGGCCGGCCGTCCGTCCGGACCGAGGGCGTAGACCGGGGCGGCCGGATCGGTGATGTCGAAGACGTGGATGCCGCCGTTGCCGATCGGGTTGTCGAGTCCGGGCTCGCACGACGCGCCCGGGGCGACCAGGCCACCGCCGCGCTCGTCGGTGACGAGCAGCCACTCGCCGACCTCCGGCGGGGTGGACTCCGCCTGGTGCGAGATCGACACGCCCTCGTCGGCTGGCACCCTGACGTTGTTGAGGCCGGTCTGGCCCCCCTCGCCGTCGTCGCGCCCGGGATGGTTGACCGTGCCGAGGAAGCGCCACCCCTCCGCCTGCGGACGGCCGAGCGCGTCGTAGGCCGCGATGGCTTCGGCGGGGTCATCGGCGGCCAGGGTGCAGTCGGTGACCGCGGCACTCGTGGACGACCCGGAGATGACCCGGCACGGCAGCGGCGTGCCCCGGATGGCTCCCGACCCGTCCGTGAGCTCCGCCACGTCCAGGATCAGCGTGGCGTTCAGGGCCGCGCAGTACAGGCGCGGACCGCGGACCGAGATGTCATGGCAGCTGGTGGGGTCGCCGAGCGTGCCGTCGGGCAGGCGTTGGGACGCCCAATCCGCCTCGAACGGGATGCGGGCCACCACCGGCCGGCAGCTCGCACGCCTTTCTTCCACCGAGGTCCCTGCGTGTCCGAGGCACGTGCGGAGGTCGAGCACGTCGATCCATGCGCGGCCGGCGAAGTCGCCGTTGGAGTTGTAGACGATCCACGGCCGGGTGTCGTCGACCGTGACCGTGTGCGACATCCCGTCGTGACGGGTCAGGTGGATCTCGCGGACTGCGGGGCCGCCGGGCACGCCCACGCCGCTCACGTCGATCAGTTCGAGGCCGCCGCCGCCGAGGTCGTGGCACCGCCCGACGTCGTCGGTCGTGTCGATGAGCAGCTCCGGCGCACGGCGGGGCGTGAGCTGGACATCGTGCTGGAGTTTCAGGTTGCCCGCGGCCGACGGGTCGTCCTGGCACGCCGCTGACCCGTGATCCGCCATCCACCCCGGATTCACCCGGCCGTCCTCGCCGACCAGCCGCAGGACGCGCTGGCCGACGCGGCCCGTCGCGCCACCGCCGAGCGTGCCGGTCGACGCGTAGGCGGCATCGCCGCGCTCCCAGAACCCCAGATCCGTCCCGGGGTTGGCGGGGAAGTTGCGCACGAACGCCCAGCGGCCCGCCCCCCGCGCGGCGCCCTCCGCAACGGCGCCGTCCACCGGAGACAAAGGCTGAGCCGGATCTGTGTGGTCGGCCAGGGCCGCCGAGGGGCCGTCACCGAGGGACACCGTCAGCGCGACTGCGACGGCCGCCACCCGGCAGGCCACCGGGCCCGCTCCGGCACGCCGCCGGGATGAGCTCGCCATGGGCGCTGATTGTGCCCGACCGGTCCTGTCCCGCGCCCCAGCGGCGGCGGCCCGGCCGCCGGCCGGCACTCGCCGCCGGCCGGCGGCGACCTTCCCGAGTGGGTGCCCTACCCGGCGCGCTTGTAGAGCACCGGGGCCCGGCCCGGACCGCGGTGGTCGGGGTCTTTGCCGGCCTCAGTGAGACGCCCTTCGGCGAGTTCGTCCTGCACCACCTTGCGGACCACCGCGGGCGACGCACCGGAGCTCTCCTGCAGTTGCTTGACGGTGAAGGGCTTCTTGCCGATCCCCGACCTCACCTCCTGCGTCGTGACGCGCGTCCGAGCGGGCCCCGTCCGTGACGACGACCGACCGGTCCCGCGCGCGCGCCCCGCCACCGCGAATCCTGCGCGTCGCAGCACGGAGGGTTGCACACCCTCGGCGGCGAACGCCTTCACCGTGATCTGACGTTCGTCTGCCCATGCTTTGGCATGGGTCACGAACGCCTCCTCATACCGTTGCAGCGAAGGGCTCTCCACATCCATGATGCGCTGCCGCAGTTCCAACCGGCTGATGGTGTCCGTCGCCTCGTCGAGTTGGGTGCGCAGATCCGTCAATGTGGAGTCGTCACGCAGCGCTGAGGGATCCTTCAACGCAACGAGATACTCACGAACGGCAGTCTCCGCTGAGCTGTTTGCCATCGCTTCCCGCTTTCTCCAAAGTTGTTGGGATTGGCGCATGTTACGACTGCTGCCCGTCCACGCAAAACTTGCGCGGACGCGCCGTGAAATCCATGATCGGCGACCGGCAGAGGCGGGTCCGGCGGGTGGGGCATGCAGATCCTGTGATGCGGGGTGGCCGCGTGTCGTACCCTGTAGCCGTCCGCGGCCCCGACGGGGCCGCGGTCGCCTGCTGATGGCGCGCCGCCCTGTGGCCGCTGGGACGAGGGGTTCGGACGTGCGCGGCAATGATGGGGGGCAACGCTTGTCGCTGTTCTCGGAGGAGGTCGCGGACGGCGTCCGCGCCGGCGACCCGGACGCCGTCGGCACGGTCTACGTCACGCTCGCCGACCGGTTGCTCGGCTATCTGATGGCCCGCGTCCCCGACCGGGCCACGGCCGAGGATCTGCTCGAGGCGACGTTCGTCGAGTTGCTCCAGAACGGAAGGTCCATTCGCGGTGGTGCCGCAGCCATCAAGGTGTGGCTGTTCCGCGCCGCGCACTTCAACGCCCTCGACCACCTCCGGAAAGTCAAACGGCAGGCCGAGGACTTCTATGACGACATGACGCATGTCGATCGGGAGGATCCCGCGCTGGGCCCTGACGACCTCGCGTTGGTCGACGACGTTGTCCGCCAGGTGCGTGCCGCAATGCTGCACCTGTCGGAGGACCAGCGGCAGGTTCTCCTCCTCCGCTACGTCGGCGGGCTCACCGCCCCGGAGGCCGCCACCGTCCTGGGCAAGACCGACGGAGCCGTGCGCAGCCTCCAGCATCGCGGCGAACGCACCCTTGCCCGGCTCCTGGGTGACGACGGGGCCGCACCATCCGCGGTGCCGCGGACGTCTCAGGCAAAGGGCGGGTGATCCTTCGATGATCCCCCCCTTCGACCCTGGGCACGACCCTGAAGAGGCGCACGACCACGACATGGACAACGTCATCTCGTTCCACGACGACCTCGACCCCGCGACCGCGGAGGCGATGGCGCGGGCGTACCACCAGGAGGTCGATGTCGAGACCGCGGCCAGGCACCTGTGGATGCTCCACCGCGCCGGGCGGGCCCGCGCGGGGTCGCGCCGGGAGGATCGCGGCGGCGGCCATGGACGGGTCATCCGCCAGGTCGCGGTCTCCGTGCTCGTGGGGCTGATGCTGGTCAGCTCCTCGGGGGCCGCCGTGGCGGCGAGCCGCTCCTCCCTGCCGGGCGACGTCCTCTATCCCGTCAAGCGGGGTGCAGAGCAGGCGCAGCTCATCCTGACCTTGGACCCGCGGGCGCAGGAACAACTCCAGCTGGAGATTGCCAGAACCCGGTTGGACGAGCTCCGGAGGGTCGTCGAGGTGCGACCTGAGGCCGTGCCCCGGCTCGTGGCCGACACCTTGGCCGCCATCGAGGTCGCGGGCACGGCGTCCTCGGGGGCGGAGTCGCTCATCGCCGAGGCCGAGGCCGAGATCGCCGATCTCGCCCCCGATCTCGCCGCTGCACCAGCCGAGGAGGCATCCTCCTCCGCCCTCTCGGCGGCCGCGGTCCCACCTGGTTCCCCGTCCCCTGCGCCTTCTCCGGTCCCGTCCGCTTCGCCGACTCCGTCCACGACGCCGGTGCCGACCCCGGTGCCGGCGCCCACGCCCGCCGACACGCCGGCGCCCACGCCCGCCGACACGCCGGCGCCCCCGCCAGGGCCGTCACCCCCAGCGGCGGACGGAGGGGCCGTCGTCCCACCGGAGTCGGTGACGGTGCAGAACCCGCCGTCTCCCGGCGGCGACGTTCCCCCGATCACCGTAACGCCGCTCGCGCCCCCCACTACGGCGCCGCCGGCCAGCGCCCCAGCCTCGAGCGAGGTCCCGAAGCCGAACGTCGCGCCTCGAACAGACGCACCCGGCTCTGCGGCCCCGGCACCGCCCGGCTGGGGGCCGGCCCGCGGCCTCCGCTCGACCGGGGCCGAAGATTCTCCGAAGAGCTCGTGACCGCTGCCGGCACCGCCACCACTGGAGACGTGCGCCCCGGCTACGTGCTGTGGTTCACCGGTTTCTCCGGCGCCGGGAAGTCGACCGTGGCGGGTCTGGTCGCCGCCCGGCTCCGCGGACTCGGAGCCCCGCTCGAGGTGCTCGACGGCGACGAGGTCAGGACGCATCTCACGAAGGGCCTCGGCTTCACCAAGTCCGACCGCGACACGAACGTCCTGCGCATCGGCTGGGTCGCGGGGCTCCTCAGCCGCCACGGCGTGGGCGTGATCACCGCCGCGATCTCCCCCTACGCCGACATCCGCGCGCAGGTCAGGGCCATGACGACCAACTTCACGGAGATCTTCGTCGACGCGCCGCTGGAGGAGTGCATCCGGCGCGACGTGAAGGGGCTCTACGCCCGCGCGCTCGCCGACGAGATCCCGCACTTCACAGGCGTGAGCGACCCCTACGAACCGCCCGCGCACCCGGAGATCCATCTGCGCACGAGCTCCTCGACCCCCGAGGAGTGCGCGGCGGAGGTCCTGGCCTACGTTCGGTCTAAGGGTTGGCTGGCGGGCGCCGATCAGACTCCGTGAGAGGCCTCGACGCCGGCCTCTCCTCGGGGACGTATCGGGTGTGGAAGCGGGTGTGTCATGGTCTCGGGCTGGAATGGGAGCGGCTGTCGACGTCGGTCGACGATCCTCGTTCGATCTGGGCGTGGCGGTCGGAGACGGTGATCGAGCGGTTCCACCCGTCCATCCTCCGCCGTCTCGCCGAGAAGGCCCTCGCCGCCGGCGAGCCGGGCGGCGCAGGCGAGCTGTGGCGCGCCGCCGGTGGCACCGCAGGCCACTGGCTGGAGCTCGACGACCTGCTGCGGACGCTGCGCGCGCACCGCGACGTCGATGAGTGCCAGCTGCTCGCCACACCGGAGGATGAGGCATGACCGTGGACGCCTGGATCACTCTGGCCGTCGTCGTCGCGGTGGTCGTCGTCCTCGCACGGGAGCTCGTCTCGCCGGCGCTCACCGTGCTCGGTGGCACCGTCGCCCTGCTCCTGCTCGGCGTCATCGACGGCGCCCAGGCATTCGCGGGCTTCTCCAACGAGGCCCCGATCATCGTGGCGGCGCTGCTCGTGCTCGCGCGCGCGGTCGACATCTCCGGCATCCTCGCGCCGATCGTGACGGCCCTGTTCGGCCAGACGTCCGGGCGGGCGCTGCTCGCGCGGCTGCTCTACCCCGTCACGCTGCTGTCGGGGTTCCTGAACAACACCACGCTCGTCGCGATGACGGTGCCGCCGGTCGTCGAGCTGACGAGCCGCCGGGACCTGCCCGCGTCACGCTTCCTGATCCCCATCAGCTACGCGGCGGTGCTGGGCGGCGTGACCACCGCGATCGGCACCTCGACGAACCTCACCGTGTCGGGGCTGCTCCGCAACGCGGGCATGGAGCCGCTCGGCCTGTTCGAGCTGACGCCCGCGGGTCTTCCCATCGCCCTGGCGGGGACCACGCTGATGGTGCTGCTGGCCGCCACCCTGCTGCCCGACCGTGGCAGCACCAGGGAGAGCGTGGACGAGCAGGTGCGCGAGTTCACCTTCAACATGCGGGTGGTGCCGGGCGGGCCGCTGGACGGCGTCTCGGTGGAGACCGGCGGGCTGCGCCACCTGCGCGGTGTTTTCCTGGTGCAGATCGAGCGGGACGGTCACAGCATCCTGCCGGTCGCGCCCGAGGAGGTGCTGTGCGGCGGCGACGAGCTGCTGTTCGCTGGCCGTGTCTCCGACGTCGTCGACCTCCAGCGGCAGCGCGGCCTGGTGACCAGCCAGGAGCGCCAGCTCGCCCAGCTGACCGGGGACGGCCACGGCTTCTACGAGGTCGTCGTCGGCGCCGAGTCGGCTCTCGTCGGCCGGACGATCAAGGACATCGGGTTCCGCGGGCGCTACCGGGCGGCCGTCCTCGCCGTGCACCGGTCCGGGCAGCGGGTGGACGCCAAGCTCGGCGACATCGAGCTGCGGCTCGGCGACACGCTCCTGACCGTCGCCGACGACGACTTCCGGGAGCGCTGGCGCGACTCCCGCGACTTCCTGGTCGTCGCCCCGCTCAGCGGGATCCCGCCCACGCAGCCCCGGAAGGCCGCGCTCGTCACGGCGGTCATCGTGGGCTTCGTCGTGCTGACGGCCTTCGAGATCGTCCCGCTGCTGAACGCCGCCATCGCCGTGCCGTTCGTGCTGGTCGCGGGCGGGGTGCTGACGGTCCGCCAGGCCCGCAACGCCCTCGACCTCAACATCCTCGTCCTGATCGCGTCGGCCTTCGGCCTGGGTGCCGCGGTGTCCGCGAGCGGGCTCGGTGACGTCCTCGGCAGGCTGCTGGTCGGGGTCTTCGATCCCTTCGGGACGATGGGCGCGCTCGCCGGCGTGCTGCTCGCGACCATCTTCCTGACCGAACTGGTCTCCAACAACGCCGCCGCCGCGCTGGTCTTCCCGATCGCGCTGGCGACCGCCGTGCAGGTCGGCGCCGACCCCAGGCCGTTCGTGATCGCGGTGACCCTGGGCGCGAGCCTGTCCTTCCTCACCCCCATCGGGTACCAGACCAACCTGATGGTGTACGGGCTCGGCAACTACCGGTTCACCGACTACACCCGGGCCGGCGCGCCGCTCGATCTGCTGGTCATCACGATGAGTCTCGTGCTGATCCCGCGCATCTGGCCGTTCTGACGCTCCAGCCCGGCCGCTGTGGGCAACGTTCGAGGGGTCGGCGACGCCTGCGGCGGCTCGCAGCGCACACCTGGCGGAGCCCGCCGACTTCGTCAGCGGGCGTTAAAGTATTTGGCCTGCGGGTGGTGGACGACCAGCGCGTCGGTGGACTGCTCGGGGTGCAGCTGGAACTCCTCGGACAGGACCAGACCGATGCGCTGCGCATCCAGCAGGTCGAACAGCGGCTTGCGGGCCTCGAGGTCCGGGCATGCGGCGTAGCCGAAGCTGTACCGGGACCCCTGGTAGCCCTGCTTGAACAGACCCGCGGCGGTGGTGGCGTCGTCGGCGGCGATGCCGAGCTCCTGCCGCACCCGGCGGTGCCAGTACTCGGCGAGCGCCTCGGCCATCTCCACGCCGAGGCCGTGCAGGTAGAGGTACTCGGTGTAGCGGTTGGCGGCGAACAGCTCGCCGGCGCGCTCGGACACCCGGGCGCCCATGGTGACGGCCTGGAAGGCGATCACGTCGCGCTCCCCGGATTCCAGCGGCCGGAAGAAGTCGGCGAGGCAGAGCCGCCGGCCCCGTGACTGACGGGGGAACGTGAACCGGGCGGCGACGACCTGGGAGCCGGCGCCCTCGTAGACCAGCAGGTCGTTGCCCTCGCTGTTGCAGGGGAAGTAGCCGTACGCGACCTGCGGCACGAGCAGGGACTCGGCGCGCGCCATCGCCATGGTCTGCCGCAGCGCCCTCCCGGCATCGGCCGCGCTGTCCCGGTCGAACCCCCACTGGTTGCGGAACAGCGCGGTCGTGTTCAGCAGCGCGGCGATGTCGTCCAGGGGGACGCCGCGGACCACACGGGTGCCCCAGAACGGCGGCGCCGGCACGGGCACGTCGCGCGCGACGTCCGAGCGGGCGACCGCCGCCGTGTCCGCGACCTCTGGGCCGCCGGTCGCGCTGACCTTGCGCTCGCCGATGACGCGGCCCCACTCGGGCGGCGCCGCCCCCTCGGCCTTCACCGTGGCCACCTCGTCCATCGTGCGCAGGCCGGCGAAGGCGTCGCGGCAGTAGAACAGCGGGCCCTCGTACAGCGCGCGGAGGTCGACCTCGACGTAGGCCCGGGTGAGGGCGGCCCCGCCGAGCAGCACCGGGTACCGCGACAGGCCGCGGCGGTTCAGCTCCTGGAGGTCGTCGCGCATGACGACGGTGGACTTGACGAGCAGGCCGGACAGCCCGATCGCGTCCGCCCGGAACTGCTCCGCGGCGTCCACGATCGCGTCGATCGGCTGTTTGATCCCGAGGTTGCGGACCTCGTAGCCGTTGTTGGTCAGGATGATGTCGACGAGATTCTTGCCGATGTCGTGGACATCGCCCTTCACGGTTGCGAGCACGATCCGCGCCTTGCCCGCGTCCTCGCCCTCGACCCGGTCCATGTGCGGCTCCAGGTGGCCCACGGCGGCCTTCATGCACTCCGCCGACTGCAGGACGAAGGGCAGCTGCATCTGTCCCGATCCGAAGAGCTCCCCGACGACCTTCATGCCGGCGAGCAGGTGGAGGTTGATGACGTCGAGCGGCGCCATCCCGGCGGCCATCGCGGCGTCGAGGTCCGCGGCCAGCCCGTCGCGATCGCCGTCGATGATGCGACGCTCGAGCCGCTCGTTCAGGGGGAGGGCGGCGAGCTCGTCGGAGGACGCGCGCGTCTCGGTCGCGCCTTCGAACAGCCGCATGAGCTCGGCGAGGGGGTCGTAGCCGGGACGCCGTCGGTCGAGGACGAGGTCGGTGCAGACCTGCTTCGCCTCCTCGTCGATCTTGGCCAGCGGTAGGATCTTGGCGGCGTTGATGATCCCGGCGTCGAGCCCGCGCTCGATCGCCAGGTGCAGGAACACCGAGTTGAGCACCTGGCGCGCTGCGGGCGACAGCCCGAACGAGATGTTCGACACGCCGAGGATCGTGGCGCAGCCGGGGATCTCGGCCTTCACGCGCTCGATCGCCTCCAGCGTGGCGAGCCCGTCGCCCCGAAGGTCCTCCTGCCCGGACCCGAGCGGGAAGGTCAGTGTGTCGAAGATCAGGGCGGCCGGCTCGAGGCCGAAGTCGTCGGCCGCGATCGCGGCGATCCGCTTGCAGACCTCGACCTTCCGGTCGGCGGTGCGGGCCTGGCCCTGCTCGTCGATCGCCAGGGCGACGAGCGCCGCGCCGAACTGCCTGGCGAGGGGGAACAGCACGTCGGCCTTGCGCCGCCCGTCCTCGAGGTTCACCGAGTTGACGACCGCCCGCCCGCCGATGCGCCGCAGCGCGGCCGAGACGACGTCGAGCTCTGTCGAGTCGATGACGAGCGGCAGCGTCGACTGCGTCGCGAGGCGGTCCACGACGGCGACCATGTCGGCGACGCCCGGGCGTCCGACGTAGTCGACGCAGACGTCGAGCGTGTGCGCGCCCTCGCGGACTTGCGCGCGGGCCATCTGGGTGACGGCCTCCCAGTCCTCCGCGAGCAGCAGCTCGCGGAACTGCCTCGAGCCGTTCGCGTTCAGCCGCTCGCCGACGATGTGGAAGCTCAGGTCCTGCTTCAGGGCGACCGGTGCGTAGAGCGATGCGACCGCCGGTTCGAACTCGGTGGTCCGCGGGGCCGGCGTCTGGGCGGCGCACGCGCGCACCACGGCGTCGAGGTGCGCCGGGGTCGTGCCGCAGCACCCCCCGACGATCGCCACCCCGAACTGCGACACGTACTCCGCCTGCGCGGCAGCGAGCTGGTCGGGGGTCAGCGGGTACGCGGCCCGCCCGCCGACCATGGCGGGCATGCCCGCGTTCGGGATGACGCTGATGGGTTTGCGCGAGTACTGCGACAGGTAGCGGATCTGCTCGCGCATGTCCTCGGGGCCCGTGGCGCAGTTGATGCCGATGACGTCGACCCCGAGCGGGTCGAGGGCCACGAGCGCAGCCCCGATCTCGCTGCCGAGCAGCATCGTGCCCAGGTCCTTCTCGATGGTGACCTGGACCATCAGCGGGACGCTGCGCCCTTCGGCGCCCATGGCTTCGTGGCAGGCCCAGAGCGCAGCTTTGGCCTGCAGCAGGTCGAAGACCGTCTCCACGATCAGGACGTCCGCGCCGCCGGCCAGCAGCCCGCGCGCCTGGCGGACATAGCCCGCGACCATCGTGTCGTAGTCGATCCAGTCCTTCGCGACCCGCGGGTCCTTCCCGAGGGACAACGTCGGCGACCGCGTGCCGGGGCCGATCGACCCGACCACCCAGCGGCGTGAGGGTGCCTGGTCGCAGGCGTCGCGCGCGATGCTCGCCGCGAGGGAGTTGAGCTCCTCGGTCGCGTCGCCCAGTCCGTACTCCTCGAGGACCCACGGGGCACCGCCGAACGTGTCAGTCTCGACGGCGTCGCAGCCGACCGCGAGGAACTCGGCGTGGACGTCGCTGATGACGTCCGGGCGCGTGCGCACAAGGACCTCGTTGCACCCGTCGAGGCCGCCGAAGTCCTCCGGGGTCAGCTCGCGGGCCTGGATCGACGTGCCCATCGCTCCGTCGAACACGACGGCGCGGCGGGTCAGCGTCTCGAGGAAGTCGCTCATCTGTGGTGAAGGCTAGTCGCGCGTGCGGGAAGTTCCAGTTCGACTGCCCCTTCACAAATGCACGCAGCATCGGCATGCTTGGACGAATCCGACGTTGGGGGTGACTCAGGTGACCGCACCGCTCGAGGACGGCCTGCGGATCGTGGACGGCGACGAGGCCGTCGGCCCGGGCGACTCACCGGACGACGACGACCGCGCCGAGCCGGCGCCGGCCATCGGCGACGCCGACCTGGAGACGCTGCGCGACGAGTTCGTCGACGCGTTCAACGCCCGCGACCTGGAGGCGGTGCTGGTTCTGGCCCACCCTGACGTCGAGACGCCGGACATCGCGGGCGACGGGACCGCCGTGCTCGCCGAGGAGCTCGAGGCGATCTGGGAGCGATCGCCGGGGGCCATGCTGACGCGGGCGTTCCTCGAGGGGGAGGCCTGCGCGATGGCCTGGCTGCCCGACGAGGACGGCTGCTGGTCGCGCGCGGCCCTCGTGCGCCTCGACGCGGAGGGCGGCCTGCTGACCGTCGTCGCCGTGGCCGACGACGCCGACGCCCTCGACCGGGCGGAGGCGGAGGAGCTGGGGGGTGAGGAGATGCAGGAGTGGCAGGACTGGTCGGAGTGGGACCGCGGCGAGGAGACCGTCTCCCTCCCCCGCGACCGGCCCCGGCCCTAGCCCGTCGGGTTCGTTCGACCCGTCCCAGACGGCTCCGCCGAGGTCCCGCCGCGCGCTTCGGGAGACCTCCAAGCATTCACGGCCGCTACACGCGTGCGTCACCGGAGGTCAAGGTCGCGCCCGGACGATTGGGGCGTTCGCGGCCCGGCCGAAGCGTCATGGCCTGGCCCCGGTTCGGACGCCGCCAGGGCGGGACGGGACGACATGCGCCGATCGGCAACGCTCGCCGAGGAAGCCCCTCCGCGGCCGGAACTTAGCGCACCGGGACGGGCGGCGGATCTGTCGACGCTGGCGCGCGGTGGCGCCCTGAACCTCGTGGGGGCGGTCGGCTACGGCCTGTTGAACTTCCTGCTGCTGATCGTGCTGTCCCGCGGCCTTGGCCCCGGCGGCGCAGGGGCGTTCATCGAGGCGATGGCGGTCTTCGCCATCCTCAACCAGGCCGCGGTGCTGGGAGCGGACACGGGTCTGGTGCGGCTGATCGCGCGGTCCCGGGGGTTGGGTCAGGTCCGCGACATCCGACCGGCACTGGCCGGCGCGCTGGTGCCGGTCGTGGCCGTCGCGGCGGCGTTCGGCCTCGCCGTGACGCTGGCCGCGCCGCAGCTGGCGAGGATCTTCGGCGGCGACAACCACGTCGAGGCGATCGCGACCTATCTGCGGATCCTGGCGCCGTTCCTGCCGCTGTCGGCGGCGTACTGGACACTGGCATCGGCCACGCGCGGGTTCGGGACGATGATCCCCTCGGTGGTCATCGACAAGCTGGCCAAGCCCGCCGCGCAGCCGTTGCTCGTCGTGGCGGCCATCACGGGGGGACTGGGACCGGCCGCCCTGGCGCTGGCGTGGGCGTCGCCGGCCGCGGTCGCGGTGGTCCCGACCGGATGGTGGCTGTGGCGGCTGCTGCGCCGCGCGGAGCGCGACCATGGCCTGGTTCCGGCCCGCGATCGGCGCGAACTGTTCAGGGAGTTCTGGCGCTTCACCCTCCCGCGCGCGCTCGCGAGCTGGTTCCGGGTGGCCGAGCAGTGGCTCGACGTGCTGCTGGTCGGCGCGCTGATCTCGCCCCGGGCCGCCGGGATCTACGCCGCCGCCACACGGCTGCTGCAGATGGGCAACTACGTCGCCCTCGCGATCGCCCAGGTCGCCGAACCCATGTTTTCCGAGCTTCTGGCCGGACGGCGCAGCGACCGCGCCCGAGGGGTGTTCCAGACCGCGACGGCGTGGCTGATGACGGTGTCCTGGCCGCCCTACCTGGCTCTGGCCATCTTCGCCCCCGTCGTCCTGCGGCTGTTCGGTCCCGCCTACGTCGAGGGCGCGACTGTGGTCACCGTCCTCGCGCTCGCCAGGATCCTCGCCACGGGGGTCGGGCCGGTCGACATCGTCCTGCTCATGGCCGGCAGGAGCTCCCTGAGCTCCATGAACGCGGCCGCGGCCCTGTCCGCCAACGTCGCCCTCAACCTCGTCCTCATCCCCCGCTACGGCCTCGTCGGCGCCGCGCTGGCCTGGGTCGTGTCCACGGCCATCAACAATCTCGCCCCGCTCGCGCAGGTCTGGCGATCCCTGCGGATGCACCCGTTCGGCACCGGGTTCCGGCACGTGGCCGCCGCCTCGGTGGCGTGCTACGGAGTCCTCGGTCTGGCCGTCCGTCAGCTCCTCGGCCTCAACCTCGCCGCCCTCGCCGTCTACGGCGTCCTCGCGACGGTGGGATACCTCGCGCTCATGCGGCGCCACCGCGAGGCCGTGGAGCTGCCGGCCCTCTGGCGAGCGGTGCGGAGCCGTCGGACGGGCGCCCGACCGCGTGCCGCCGCGAACGGTCCGCGGTGTCCGGAGAACCCGATGACCGCGTCGGCCAGCACGTGACGCGTGGCGGCGATCTTCCGCCACGCGGCGCCTCAGCTCAGGCCGGCAGGGCCAGCAGTCCCTCGACGACCCCCCCGAGCGTGTCGCCGGTGACGTCCGGCCGCGTGAACCCCTCCACGAAGCGGCCCTCGAGGCGCCGGCAGTAGCCCGTCACGAGGCCGGCGCATGCGGCGCCGTGGACGTCCCAGGAGTGGACCGCGACCATCCCCAGGCGACCCGGTTCGACGCCGAGGGTCCGCGCGGCGTGGTGGTAGGGCTCCGGTCGCGGCTTCCACAGCCCGGCGTCGTCCACCGAGAGGCAGTCGGCCACGAGGTCAGCGAGGCCGCTCGCGGCCAGCATCGACCGGGTCGTCTCGGCGTGGCCGTTCGTCAGGGTGACCGCGGGCACCCCCGCGTCGCGCAGGCGCTCCAGCGCCGGCCTGACGTCGCCGTGGGGCTCCAACACGCCGAAGAGCCCGAGGACGCGTTCGGCCTCGGCTCCGTCGATGAACGACCGCAGGTGGGTGGCGGCCAACTCGCGGAACGGCCGGAAACGGCCCGTCGCGGCGAGCGCGAATCCGTCGCGCAGGACCCGCGCGAACCAGATGTCCAGCACCCCGTCGGGCAGTTCGCGAGCGAGCCGGTCCAAACTGAACAGCGTCTCGTTGACGTCGAAGGCGACGGCGGCAGGGCGGCGATTCACCGGTCAGCGCCGCGGGCGGCGGTGGTCGCGGGCGAGTGCGATGCGCGCGTCCACCGCGGCGACGCCCCGTCTGCGGACGAAGACGGGATTGAGGTCGAGCTCGTCGATCTCCGGGACCTCCTCGACCATCGCGCTGACCCGCAGCAGCAGCGCCTTCAGCGCGTCGACGTCGACGGGGTCGGACCCGCGGTAGCCGGTCAGCAGCGGGTAGCCGCGGAGGCCGGTCAGCATCTCGTCGACGTCCGTGTCGGTCAGCGGGTGGATGCGCACCGAGACGTCCTTCAGCAGCTCGACGAGCGTGCCGCCCATCCCGACGAGCAGGATCGGGCCGAAGGTGCGGTCGTGGCTGACCCCGACGACCATCTCGACCCCGTCGCCCACCATCTCCTGGACGAGGAACCCCTGGCCGGCCACGTCGTCCTGGCCCGCGGCGGCGAGACCGCGGCGGATCCCGTCGACGGCCTCGGCGGCCTGCTCTGGTGTCGCCAGGTCGAGCCGCACGCCGCCAAGCTCGGTCTTGTGCACCGGGGCGGCGGCCTTCACCGCGACGGGGCCGCCGATGTCGGCCTGCGCCCTGGCGGCCTCCTCGCCGGTCGCCACGACCCGCGAGGATGCCGTCGTGATCCCGAACGCGGCCAGCAGGCGGTCCGCCTGGGCCGCGGTCAGCCAGGCGGAGTCCGCGCCGGGGGGGAGCGCTTCCGAGACGACCCCGCGGGCCGTCGCGACGTCCGCGTCGTCGATGGCGACGACGTTGCCGAGCGGCGCCTGCCGCCAGGTGCTGTAGCGGGCGATGAGGCCGAGCGTCTGGGCGGCGCCCTCCGGGAAGCGGAAGGACGGGATGCGGGCCGCGGCGAGCTCCGCCGGATCGCCGCGCTCGGACATGAAGACGCTGAGCACCGGCATGTCGTCGCCGATGTCAGCGCGGGCGCCGGCCATCGCCCGCGCGACGTCCTCCGGCTGGGTGACCACCGGGGGGATGAAGATCACGAGCAGCGCGTCGACGTTCGGGTCGGCCCCGAGGACGCGCATCGCCTCGCCGTAGTCGGCGGCGGTCGCGGACGCGATCATGTCGACGGGATTGCGGATGCCCGCCTCAGCCGGGAGGAAGCGCGCCAGCCGTTCGAGCGTCTCGGGGGCCAGTTCGGGGACCGCCAGCCCGTTCGACTCGCACGCGTCGGCGGCGAGGATCCCCGGACCGCCGCCGTTCGTGAGGATCGCGACCCGGTTGCCCTTCGGCAGCGGCTGGTTCGCGAGCACGGTCGCGACGTTGAACATGTCCTCCAGCGTGTCGGTGCGGATGACGCCGGCCTGGTGGAACAGCGCATCGACGGCGACGTCGCCGGCGGCGAGCGCGCCGGTGTGCGACGACGCCGCGCGCTCGCCCGCCTGGGTGCGACCGGACTTCACGGCCACGACCGGCTTGGTGCGCCCGACCCGCCGGGCGATGCGGCCGAACTTCCGCGGGTTCCCGAACGACTCGAGGTAGAGCAGGATCACGTCGGTGTCGGCGTCGGACTCCCAGTACTGCAGCAGGTCATTGCCCGAGATATCGGCCTTGTTCCCGACGCTGGCGAACGACGACAGCCCGAGCCCCAGGCGCTGCGCCGCGGCGAGGATCGCGAGGCCGAGGGCGCCGGACTGGCTGGAGAACGCGACGCGCCCGGGGGGCGGGAAGACCTGGGAGAACGTCCCGTTCATCCGCACGGACTCGTTGGCGTTCAGCACGCCCATGCAGTTGGGGCCGACGACGCGGATGCCGTGGGAGCGGACCACCTCCATCAGGGCGCGCTCGCGGGCGGGGCCCTCGCCGCCCGCCTCGTTGAAGCCCGCGGACACGATCACCGCGGCCTTCGTCCCCAGCCTTGCCGCCTCGTCGACCACGCCGGTGACAAAGGGCGCCGGGACGCAGACGAGCGCCATGTCCGGGACGGTCGGGCAGTCGCCCAGGGACTTGTAGGCCGCCACGGACTGCACGGCGGCCGCGGCGGGATTCACCGGGTAGACCACACCGTTGAACCGGCCGCGCAGGAGGTTGTCGAACACCAGACCGCCGATGGTGCTGGGGTCCCGGCTCGCGCCGACGACGGCGATCGACGCCGGCGCGAAGACCGCCGACAGCGCCGCGACGGCGGCCCGCCGGTCCTGCTCGTCGCCGCGGGCGAGGAACGCCTCGGTGGGCACGGCCTTGAAGGTCGTGTGGACGATCGAGCCGCCGCCGGAGAACGCCGGTTCCAGGCCGGCGTCCCGCAGCACGCTGAGCATCGAGCGGTTCTCCCGGAGGACCTCGCCGACGAAGCCGGTGACCCCCAGATCGGCCGCGGGCTCGAGCAGTGCGCGCAGGAGCACGGTCCCGATGCCTCGCCCCTGCTCGGCGTCCTCCACCAGCACGGCGAACTCGGCGGTGGCCGGGTCGTCGTCGTCACGGTCGAAGCGGCTGACCCCGACGATGCGGCCCGCGGTCTCCGCGACGAACGCGAACCGGCGGCCGTGGTCGAGCTCCGTGAAGTAACGCATCTGGTCGGCGGTCATCCCCCGCGGCGCGAAGAAGCGCATCCGGATCGTCTCCGGCGACAGCCGTCCCCACAGCTCCAGCATGCGGTCGAGGTCGTCGGGCCGGATCGGCCGGACGTGGACCGTCCGGCCGTCCTTGAGCACGGCGTCGTGGGCGTAGGAGTCCAGGTCGGACAGCGGCATGGCGGGACCCTCCTCGAGCTTGGCGGCTGCGACGGGTGTACCCCAGCGTGGGCGCGCGGAGCCAGCCCGGGTCGGCGGGACCGTCGGGCTCCGCGTACGCTCGTCCACAGGCAGACAGGTCGATTCCTCCCCGGGAGCTTGCGCCATGGCTACCGTCCCTCGCATGACCGCCCACGCCGACGTCGTCGACGACGTGGAGCTGCTGGTGCCCGAGGAGGAGACGGTGCCCGAGCACGACCTGCACCGCATCCTGGTGGACCTGTTGGCCGCCGGGCTGGTCGCGCGGTTCGCCGACGCCGCCGACGTGGCGGTGTTCTCGCGTCTGGCGTGGTTCCCCGACCGG
>JACCXR010000408.1 GCA_013696915.1 Euzebyaceae bacterium | reverse complement strand
AGCTTGGCGTCGCGAAGAGCTCCGTGTCGCTGTGGGTCCGCGATGTCGAGTTCGAACCGCGGCCACGCCGACGAGGGCAGCGGCGCGGCCCGAACGTCCTGGCCCGCCGCAAGCAGGAGGAGATCGAACGCCTGCGGAGGGAGGGCGCCGAGCGCATCGGGCAGCTCTCCGAGCGCGAGTTCCTGGTGGCCGGTATCGCGCTGTACGCTGGCGAGGGCACGAAGCGCGACGGAGCGGTGACCTTCGCGAACAGCGACCCCCGGATGATCCTGTTCTTCTGCGTCTGGCTGCGGAGGTTCCTCGAGCCCGACGAGTCGCGCCTCCGGGTTCGCCTGTACCTCCACCAGGGACTCGACCTCGAGGCGGCGACGAGCTTCTGGTCGACGCTGACGGGCATCCCGACCGAGCAGTTCGGCCGCCCCTACCGGGCCATACCTGACCCGAGCATCCGCAGGTCCAAGCACCCGCTCGGCTGCCCCGCCGTGGGCTACAGCTGCTCCCGCACCCACAGGGCGATCATAGGTCTCACCGAGGCCCTGCTATCCTGGCCCAGCCCCTTCCGGGGTAGCTCAATAGGCGGAGCAGGGGATTGTTAATCCCAAGGCTGCGGGTTCGAGTCCCGCCCCCGGAGCCAGCCCGCGGGCCAGGTGTGCCGCCGCCCCACGCGGGGCAGAGTCGGCGTAGTTAGTTTGGCATCCGACTGCACTGGAGGGGCCATGCGGTTCCGATTGGGCTTCATCTTGGGCGCCGCCGCCGGGTACACGTTCGGCGCGAAGGCAGGGCAGGAGCGGTACGAGGAGATCCAGCGGGCGATCGCGTCGCTGAAGCGCTCCGAGCCGGCCCAGCAGTTCACCGCCGAGGTGCGGGAAGCGGCGTCGAAGGCCGGCCATGTGATCGAGGAGAAGGCCGCGGAGAGCGTCGCGAAGGTGACGAGCCGGGCTCGCGGCGGCAACGACGGGAATCCGCCGACCTCCTCCGCCGGTCCCGCCGCGGCGCCGGGGTACGGGAGCTCCTGACGCTACTCCCCCACCAGCAGCAGGGCTTCGACCGTGCCGCTGGTGACCAGTCCCGGTTCCGGGCCGCCGAGGACGGCGTAGGCCACGCCTTCGACGACGACGGCGCCGAGGCCGTGGCGCGGTTCCTGCAGCGGGGGCAGCGCGGTCACCGTGCCGCGTCCGTCGATGCACTCGACCGCCGCCAGCGTGCCCTCCGGTTCCTCCCCTCCGACCAGGCAGGCACCCGTCTGGGGTGACCAGAAGGCGCCGACACCCCCTCGCGGTGTCGGCAGTTCACCGAGCCGGCTCACCTCGCCGTCGCGCACTAGGTCGACCGTCCCGACGTTGGTGTCCAGCCCACCCGTGCGGCCGCCGAGGAACCACACCCGGCCCTGGCGGTCGTTCGCCGCCGCGAGATGTTCGCGGGGCACGGCCAGCGCGCCCACGGTCTGCCAGGCGTCGCCGGCGAGCGCCACGACGTCGCCGGCCAGCCCCCCGGAGGTGACCCCGCCGCCGTAGACGACCCGGGCACCGTCCCACGCGCCCGCGCCGGCCGCTCGCGGTTGCGGGAGGCCCGGTGCGTCGGCCCACCCTCCCGCCGCCGGGTCGAGCCGGCGCACCGCGTCGGTCGGCGTGTCGAATCCCGGGCCGGCGTACCCCCCGATCAGGTAGAGCTCCCGGCCCGTCGACACCAACGCCGCGTGGTGCACGGCTTCCGGCAGTTCAGGTCCCACGCTCCACGAGTCGAAGGTGGGGTCGTAGACCTGCACGGTCGTGACCGCGTCGCCGTCTGCGGTCAGACCGCCGGCCACCCACACCTGTCCGCCGAGCCGAGCCGCGCCGACCTCGCTGAGCGCGACGGGGGCGTCCGCGCCGCGCGTCCACGCCGTGGTGGACAGTCGGCCCTGCGCAGGGTCGGCCGGTGTCTGCGACGGCGTCGGGAACGTCTCTGGTGCCTGGGACGTCTCGGGCAGCGGCGTGCCGGCCGGCGACGCGGACCCCGTGGGCGCCACCGGCGACGCGGACCCCGTGGGCGCCACCG
>JACCXR010000407.1 GCA_013696915.1 Euzebyaceae bacterium | reverse complement strand
TCAGAGGCTTGAGTGCCCACGGCAGGATTCGAACCTGCGGCCTTCTGCTCCGGAGGCAGACGCTCTATCCCCTGAGCTACGTGGGCGGGAGCCCGCAGTCTAACACCGGGAGGACCGGGCTTTTCGGCGCCGCTGCAGGGGGCGGTCCCGCGGTCGAATACGATGCCGCGACGAATCGGCGAGGGCAGGAGACCGGGTGGCGCGGGTGATGGCGGTCGACGACGACCACGTGATCCGGGGGCTGCTCGAGGTCAACCTCGAAATGGAGGGCCACGACGTCATCACGGCGGTGGACGGGCGCGACGCGCTCGACAAGGTGCACAGCCAGGCGCCCGACCTGATCCTGCTCGACGTGATGATGCCGAACGTCAACGGCTGGCAGGTCGCGGAGACGCTCAAGGGCGACCCCGCCACCCGCCACATCCCGATCATCTTCCTGTCGGCCCGTGCGATGGAGGCCGACGTCCGCAAGGGCACCGATCTCGGGGTGGAGGCCTACGTCACCAAGCCGTTCGACCCGATCGACCTCATGGACCTCGTGCACCGGTTGCTCGCCGAGGGCGCGAGCGCTTGAGCGCGGCGGGGATCCGGGCGTGATCACGCCGGACCGGCTCGCCGACGCCGTCCGGCGCGCGCTCGCCGATGCCGGACTCCCCGACGTCGCGCCGGAGATGTCCCGGCCGCGGCAGCGCGAACACGGCGACTGGGCGACCAACGTCGCGCTCGTCCTGGCCAAGCCGGCCCGCCGGCCGCCCCGGGCGGTGGCCGAGGCGATCGTCGCGCAGCTCGGGCGGCCGGAGGGCGTTGAGGCCGTCGAGGTCGCCGGCCCCGGCTTCATCAACTTCCGGCTGGCGCACGGCGCCCTGGAGGACGTCGTCCGCGAGGCCGCCGCGCAGGGCAGCGCATGGGGGCGCACGCCGCCGCCGGACGGCCGGATCCGGCGGGTGAACGTCGAGTTCGTGTCCGCCAACCCCACCGGGCCGCTCCACGTCGGCGCCGGCCGCTGGGTCGCGGCCGGCGACGCGCTCGCCTCGCTGCTCGACGCGACCGGCTGGGAGGTGACCCGGGAGTACTACCTCAACGACACCGGCAACCAGATCGAGCTGTTCGGCGACAGCGTGCTCGCGATGATGCGCGGAACGCCGGTGCCGGAAAACGGGTACCGCGGCGGCTACGTCACCGAGCTCGCACAGGAGCTGCTCGACGCCGGCATCCCCGACGAGGAGGTGACGGAGGCCGCGTACCAGCGGATGCTCCTGCGCATCAAGGCGACCATGGCGGCGGTCGGCATCGACGTCGACGTCTGGTTCAGCGAGCGCGACCTGCACCGCGCGGGCACCGTCCAGGCGGTCGTGCAGCGACTCCGGGAAGCCGGCCACGCCTACGACGCGGACGGCGCGGTCTGGCTGCGCACCACCGACTTCGGCGACGACAAGGACCGGGTGCTCGTCCGCGCCGACGGGCGGCCCACGTACTTCGCGGCGGACTGCGCGTACATGGCGTCGAAGATCGAGCGCGGGTTCGACCTCTGCGTGTACCTGCTCGGCGCGGACCACCACGGCTACGTCCGCCGGCTCCAGGCGATCGCCGCCGCGGAGGGGCTGGCCCCGGACCGGGTCGAGGTCATCATCGGGCAGCTCGTCAACCTGTTCCGCGCCGGCGAGGCCGTGCGCATGAGCAAGCGCACCGGAGACCTCGTCAGCTTCGACGAGCTCATCGAGGAGGTCGGACCCGACGCCGCCAGGTACGCCATGCTCCGCACGTCGCTGGACGTCACCCTCGACTTCGACATCGCGGAGGTCGTGCGCCAGGACCGCGAGAACCCCGTCTACTACGTCCAGTATTCGCACGCCCGCATCGCGGGCATCATGCGCACCGCCACCGAACGCGGGGTCGCGGCCGGCGCGGTCGCCGAGGCGCGGCTGGACCGCCTGGCCCACGCCACCGAGGAGGAGCTGATCCGCCGGATCGGCGCGTACCCCGAGACGGTCGCCTACGCCGCCGCGGAGCGGGCGCCGCACAAGGTCGCCCGCTACGCCGAGGAGGTCGCCGAGGCCTTCCACCGCTTCTACACCGAATGCCAGGTCATCGGCGACGACGGCGAGCTCACCTCCGCCCGCTACTGGCTGTGCGTCGCGACCCGCCAGACGCTCGTCAACGCCCTCGGCCTGCTCGGCGTGCGCGCCCCGGACCGGATGTGAGCGCCGCCGCGCTCCACCGTTACCGCCGGGCACTGGAGGGCCTGATCGGGATCCCCGCGACCGAGGGCAACTCGATCGACGTCCTGCGCAACGGCGTCGAGATCTTCCCGGCCATGCTCGACGCCGTCCGCGAGGCGACGAGCACCATCGACCTGACGACCTACGTGTACTGGACCGGCGACATCGCGGTCGCGTTCGCCGATGCGCTGAGCGAGCGGGCGGCGGCCGGCGTCCGCGTCCGCGTGCTGCTCGACGCGGTCGGGGCGTACTCGATGAACCGCGACCTCGTGACGCAGATGACCGACGCCGGCTGCCACGTCGAGTGGTTCCGGCTGCCGCCGAAGGTGAAGCTGCGGCAGGCGAACAACCGCACGCACCGCAAGGTGCTCGTCTGCGACGAGGACGTCGCCTTCATCGGCGGCGTCGGGATCGCCGAGGAGTGGGAGGGCGACGCGCGCGACCCGTCCGAATGGCGGGACACCCACCTGCGGGTCCGCGGGCCGGCGGTGGACGGCCTGCGGGCGGCCTTCGTGAGCAACTGGGCGGAGACCGGGCGGGTGCTCTTCGACGAGACCGACCGGTTCCCGGAGCAGCCGCAGTCCGGAGACTCGATGGTGCAGGTCGTGCAGTGCCCGTCGCAGATGGGCTGGAGCGAGCTGGCCACGGCGATGGCGGCGCTCATCAAGCTCGCCGAGCACCGCCTGCGGATCACGAACGCCTACTTCGTCCCCGACGAGCACTTCCGCGACCGGCTGTGCGAGGCGGCCGCCAAAGGCGTCGAGGTCGACGTGCTCGTTCCCGGCGAGCACACCGACAAGCGCGTCGTCCAGGCGGCGGGGGAGGCCGACTATGCGACGCTGCTCGCGGCCGGTGTCAGGATCTGGCGCTACCGCCCGACGATGCTGCACGCCAAGGTGATGACGGTGGACGGGATGGTGACCACGCTCGGGTCGGCGAACTTCGACAACCGGTCACTGCGGCTGAACGAGGAGGCGAACCTCGTCATCTTCGACCCGGCGGTCGTCGAGGTGCTCGACGGCCACTTCGCCGAGGACCTCGCACGGAGCGACCAGGTCCATTCCCACGAATGGGCGCGCCGCGGCCCGGTCCAGCGGGTCCACGAGGCGGTCACCGAGCTGTTCGACGACCAGTTGTGACGGCCGTGTTCCCGGCGTCGGCCACCTTCTCGGGGCCCCGCCTGGTGGCGGTCGGGGGCGTGCCGGTCACCGAGCTGGCGGCGCGCTTCGGGACGCCGCTGTACGTCCTGGACCGTGCCGAGCTGGTCGGCCGGATGCGCGCCTACCGGCGGGCGTTCGGCGACGAGGTCGCGGTGACGTACGCCGCCAAGGCGCTGTGCGTCACCGGGGTCCTCCAGCTCGCGGCCGCCGAGGGTCTCCACCTCGACGTCGCGAGTGCCGGCGAGCTGCACACCGCCGCCCGGGCCGCGTTCCCCATGGAGCGGGTGCTCTTCCACGGGAACAACAAGTCGGACGACGAGCTGGAGATGGCCGCGCGGCTGGGCGTCGGGCGCATCGCGGTCGACAGTTTCACGGAGCTGGCCCGGCTGTCCGCTGTCGGGCAGCGCCGCGGGCACACCTTCCCGGTACTCCTGCGCGTCACGCCGGGCGTGCTCGCGGAGACTCACGCGTTCGTCGCCACGGGCCAGGACGACGTGAAGTTCGGCTTCACGCTGCGGGCGGGGCTGGCCCACGAGGCGGCCGCCCGTGCCCTCACGCTGCCGTGCCTGGAGTTGATCGGCGCCCACTGCCACCTCGGCAGCCAGATCTCCGCCGAGGGCGGCTTCAGCGCGGCCGTCGCGCTGCTGGTGGGATTCCTGGCCGACATCCGCGACCGCTACGGCGTGGTCCTCGACGAGCTCAACGTCGGCGGTGGCCTGGGGATCGCCTACACCGACGACGACGTCACGCTCCCACTCGACCGCTACGCCGCGACGCTGTATGGCGCGGTCCGTCGCGAGACCGCCCGGCGGCGGCTGCCCGAGCCCCGGCTGGCGGTCGAGCCGGGCCGGTCGATCGCCGGGCCCGCGGGGGTGACGCTCTACACTGTGGGGACGGTCAAGGAGGTCCCCGGCGTGCGCGTCTATGCCAGCGTGGACGGCGGCATGAGCGACAACCTGCGCCCGGCGCTCTACGGCGCGCGCTACACGGTCGTCGCCGCGGGCCCCGGTTCGACCACCGCGGCGCTGCGCCCCGTCACGGTCGCCGGCAAGCACTGCGAGACCGGCGACATCCTCGTGCGGGACGCGCCGTTGCCGGCCGACCTCGCCGAGGGCGGTCTCCTCGCGGTCGCTGCGACCGGCGCCTACGGGCACGCCATGGCCAGCAACTACAACCGCCTCCCGCGCCCCGCCATGGTGCTGGTCGACGGCGGCAGGGTTGCCGAGCTGGTCCACCGGGAGACACTCGACCACGTGGTCGCCCGCGATGTCGTGCTGAACGACGAGCAGATCTGATCGGACCCTTCCCGCCAAACCGGCGCTCAGTAGTGCCTCGCGGGAGCCGATGTAACGCGAGGAGATGACCGGCCGGTGGAGGAGGACTGCGGGATGGACGACGGCGCGCTCGCCGTCCGCCTTGCTGCCGCCGACCACGTCGGTGCCGCCGGCGAGGCGCTGCTGGACCACCTGATGGCCGACGGCTGGCCGCTGCCTAGCCTGTACCTGGAGAGCGGGGGACGCCTGCGCTGCCAGGGGGTCCGCGGCTACTGGCAGGTGCTGGACGGCATCCCCCCGGGCGTCGGCGTGATTGGGTCGACGTTCGCCGGCGGCGTCTCGCAGCTGGTCCGCCGGGACGACCACGCCGTGTTCCTCGAGGCGGTGCCCGACATCGCCGTCGAGGTCTGCGCGCCGATCCGGGCGGACGGGCGGGTCATCGGCGTCGTCAGCGTGGAGTCCCATGACGACCTGCCGGACGACCCCCTCGCCCGCCTCGAACGCTGCGCCGCGCTGTACGCGAACCGGTTGACCGCGCTGGGCGGACCGCCGCAGGAGTTCCCCGCGCAGCGACTCGGACGCCACGCCTCCCGGCTCGCGGAGCTGACGGACGCCGAGGAGATCCACGAGTACACGCTCGCGGCCGCGTGCGACCTCGCCGCGATGAGCTCGTCAATGATCGTGCGGTTCGACGAGGCAGGAAGCCCGCAGCTGTGCGGTCGCACCGGGCTGCTGGCGTCCCCGAACGTGCCGCTGTCGACCGACGGGATGGCGACGATCGCCTCGTGGGTGGCCCCCGGGACCTCCTGCTACACGATGGGCGAGGCCTCGGGCGCCGGCTTCCTGGGCCACGAGGTGTTCCGGGACGCCGGGGCCTGCGCGATGATCGCCGTGCCGCTGTCGGCCCGCGGCCAGCGCCTGGGAGTCCTGGTCGTCGCGGACGCGGCGCCCATCCAGCCGCGCACCGACGACGTCGGGCTGCTCGACCTGCTGGCCACGCAGGTGGCCGGCGGCCTGCTGACCGCCAAGGCCCTCGCCGACCTGCGCGACTCTGCGGCGCGCGACCCCCTCACCGGGCTCGGCCACCACGCGTCATTCAACGCGGCGCTCACCGCGGCGCGGCAGGACACCGCCCGGCCGCAGGCCGTGATCCTGATCGACGTCGACCGCTTCAAGCAGGTGAACGACACCTTCGGGCACCTCGCCGGGGACGAGGTGCTGATCGACGTCGCCGCCGCGCTGACGGGCGCCCTGCGCGACGGCCGGTCGATGTACCGGATCGGTGGCGACGAGTTCGCGACCGTCGTCGACGGCGTCGACGAGGACGAGGCCATGGCGGTCGCCGCCCGACTGCGCGCCGCGACGGCGGCGGCCGGGCACACCACCTCGATCGGCGTCGCGGTCGCCGTGGCCGGGGAGTCGGACAAGGCGCTGCTCGCCAGGGCCGACACGGCCCTCTACGCGGTCAAGGCCGCGGGCCGCGAC
>JACCXR010000402.1 GCA_013696915.1 Euzebyaceae bacterium | reverse complement strand
GTCGTCGGTGCTGAGGGGCATTGGGTCTCTCCAGCTTGTGGGGTGGCGTCTGGGGGTGGCGTCTGGGGGTGGCGTCTGGGCGGTCGCCGTCGCTGGGGCCACCCTTGAAGGGTAGGCGACAGCATCGGCGTCTACCCTTCAAGGGTTCGCACGCGCCGGCCCTGCCTCGGCGGCCGCGGGCTCCCCTGGCCAACGTTCGAAGGGTAGACGCCGATGCTGTCGCCTACCCTTACAAGGGTGGCCCCAGCGACGGCGACCGCCCAGACGCCACCCCCAGACGCCACCCCACAAGCTGGAGAGACCCAATGCCCCTCAGCACCGACGACGTGCGCCACGTCGCCCGCCTGGCCCGGCTGGCCCTGACCGACGACGAGGTCGAGTCGCTGCGCGGCCAGCTTTCCGACATCCTCGCCTACGCCGAGCAGGTGGGCGAGGTCGCGGCGGCCGACGTGGCGCCGACCGGCCACGCCTACCCGCTGCGCAACGTGTACCGCGACGACGAGCCGCGGCCGTCGCTGTCCCCCGCCGACGCGATCTCGACCGCCCCCGAGGCCCAGGACGGCCGCTTCCGCGTGCCGCGGATCGTGGTCGAGCCGTGACCGCCGCGCTGCTGACCGCGGGAGCGCTCGGCCTGAGGCAGCTGCTCGAGATGCGCGCGGTGAGCGCCGTCGAGGTGACCCAGGCCCACCTCGACCGCGCGCACGCGACCGACGACCGCGTGCACGCCTTCCTGCGGGTCCTCGACGACGAGGCGCTCGCCGCCGCCGCCGACGTCGACCGGCGCACGGCGGCGGGGGAGGAGACCGGCCCGCTCGCCGGCATCCCGCTCGCGCTCAAGGACATCCTGTGCACGAAGGGCGTGGAGACGACCTGCGGCTCGCGGATCCTGGAGCACTACCGACCGCCGTACGACGCCACGGTCGTCGAGCGCCTCCGCGCCGCCGACGCAATCGTGCTCGGCAAGGCGAACATGGACGAGTTCGCCATGGGCTCGTCGACCGAGAACTCGGCGTTCGGGCCGTCGCACAACCCCTGGGACCTCGGCCGCGTGCCGGGCGGCTCCTCTGGCGGGGCCACCGCCGCGGTCGCCGCGTTCTCGGCCCCCCTGGGCATCGGCACCGACACCGGCGGGTCGATCCGTCAGCCGGCCGCCCTGTGCGGCCTCGTGGGCGTGAAGCCGACCTACGGGCTGGTCAGCCGCTACGGCCTGATCGCCTTCGCCTCGTCGCTCGACCAGGTTGGGCCGATCGCCAGGAGCGTGCGCGACGCCGCGATGCTGTTCGACGTCATCGCCGGCCACGACCCCCTCGACTCGACCTCGATCCCGGTCGAGGTCCCCGACGTCCAGGGGCGGCTCGAGGCCGGCGTGGACGGACTGCGGATCGGGGTGGTCCGCGAGTTCCTGGGCGAGGGGATCGCGGAGGGCGTGCGCGACCGGGTCACCGACGCGATCGAGCGGCTGACCAAGCTCGGCGCCGACGTCGTCGACGTCAGCCTGCCGCACGCCGGCTACGGCGTGAGCGCCTACTACCTGATCGCGCCGAGCGAGTGCTCCTCGAACCTGTCGCGCTACGACGGCGTGCGCTACGGCCTCCGCCGCCCCGGCGAGACCACCGAGGAGATGATGGCCCGAACGCGTGACGACGGCTTCGGGCCCGAGGTCAAACGGCGCATCATGATCGGCACCTACGCCCTGTCGGCCGGCTACTACGACGCTTACTACGGCAAGGCCCAGAAGGTCCGCACTCTCGTCATCCGCGACTTCGCCAGCGCGTATGAGCGCTTCGACGTGTTGCTCTCACCCACCTCGCCCACCACCGCCTTCGCCTTTGGCGACAAGACCGCCGACCCGCTCACCATGTACCTGAACGACGTGTGCACGATCCCCTCCAACCTGTCGGGCGCCCCGGCCATCTCGGTGCCCTTCGGCACCGGCGACGACGGCCTCCCCGTGGGCGTGCAGGTGCTGGCCCCGGTGCTGCAGGAGGCCACCATGTTCCGTGTCGCC
>JACCXR010000370.1 GCA_013696915.1 Euzebyaceae bacterium | reverse complement strand
GGTCCTGGCGGCGGCCGGCGCCGGGCTGGCCGGGGGCCGCGAGGCGCTCGTCGACGGTGGAGCGCTGCCGGCCCTGGCGCAGCGCGGCGGCACGGCGGCGATGCGTGGCGTGGTCGTGACCGAGCCGCGCGAGACACCGTTCGGTGCCTGGCTCCTGGTCCGTGTCGTCGAGGTCGACGGCGTCCCCGTGAGGGAGCGGGGTCTGCTGCGCCTGCCGGACATCGAGGATGCGCCCGACCTGGGGGTCCGGATCGCGTTCGCCGCATCGGCGCGTCCGCTTGGGCGCCGGGACTTCGACGCGTACGTGCGCCGCCTCCACGCGGGGGTGGGCCTCGACGTGGTCGGGGACGTGGAGGCGATCCGGCCGGCGAATCACCTGCTGCGCCTCACGAACGTCGTCCGTGAGCGGGTGCGCACGGCGAGCCGACGGCACCTTCCAGCGGACCGTGCGGCCCTCCTGACGGGACTCGTCACCGGGGACACGCGCGGTCAGACCCCGCAACGCACCGGCGAGCTCACCGACGCGGGCCTGTCGCATCTCGTGGCGGTGTCCGGCTCCAACGTCGCGCTGGTGCTCGCCGGAGTCCTCGCGCTGGCGCAGCTTGCCGGCATGGGCGCCCGCGCGCGCCGCTGGACCGGCATGGCGGCCCTGGCCTGGTTCGCTCTGCTGGTGCGCGCCGAGCCGTCCGTGCTCCGCGCGGGCGTGATGGCGGCGCTCGTGCTCCTCGCCGGCATGACCGGCCGGGGGCGGGACGCCCGCCACGTCCTGGCGATGGCGGTCGTGCTGCTGCTCCTCGCCGACCCGCTCGTGGCCGGGCAGCTCGGGTTCAGCCTGTCGGTGCTCGCCACGGCCGGCGTGCTGGTGGTCGGTCCCGCGCTCGCCCCGCGCCTGCCCGGACCGCGGCCGCTGCGCGTGCTCCTGGCGGCCAGCATCGGTGCCCAGCTCGGCGTCGCGCCGGTGCTGCTCCAGTCCCAGGGCGCCGTTCCGTTGGCGTCCCTGCCGGCGAATCTCGTCGCGGTCCCGGCGGCGGCGGCGGCGTCGGCCGTCGGGGTGGCGATGGCCCTCGTCGCGCAGGCCTCGACTGCCGCGGGGGGCGTGGTGGCGTGGTTGGCGACGCCGGCGCTGGCCGTCGTCCTGTGGGCCGGGGAGGCCTTCGCCGGCGGGCCGCAGTTGCGGGTCGAGCATCTCCTCACCCCCGTGGCGATCGGGCTGACCACGGTCGTGCTCCTCGGGCGCCGTGCCCCCCGGTCGGCGGCCGCGGCACTGGTCGCGGTCCTGGCGGTCGGCCTCTGGCCAGACGGCGGGGCGGCGCGCGCCCCCGCGGTCCTGACGCTCACCGCCCTCGACGTCGGGCAGGGCGACGCGTTGCTGGTCGAGGCACCACCCGCGGCGCGGCTGCTGGTCGACGGCGGCCCCGATGCCGACGCAGCCCTGCGGCACCTGCGCACGATGGGGATCCGCCGGCTCGAGGCGGTGCTGTTGACCCACCCGCACGCCGATCACAGCAACGGTGTGCCGGCGGTGCTGCGGCGACTCGCCGTCGGCGCGTTCGTGGTGGGACCCGCCGCCCTGCCGGTGACCGCGGCCGCCGCCCCGTCGGCGGCCGAGGCCTACGCGGCAGCGCGGGGCCGAGGCGTGCCGATCGTCGCGGTCTCCGCCGGTCAGCGGTTCCCGCTCGGCGCCGCGGTGGTGGAGGTGCTCAGCCCACCCGTGGACGGGTCGCTCGGGGAGGACCTCAACGAGAACTCCTTGGTCGTGCGCATCGGCGACGAGAGCGGTCGGGTGCTGCTGACCGGAGACGCCGAGGTCGCGGCCCAGACGCGGCTGCTGCGGCGCCCCGACCGCATCCGCGCGGCCGTCCTAAAGGTCCCGCACCACGGCGGCGACACCAACGCCCCGGGATTCCTCGCCGCGGTCGGCGCCGGGGTGGCGGTCGTCAGCGCCGGCGCCGACAACGACTACGGCCACCCCACCCCGGCCGTCCTGCGGAGCCTGGCCGGCATGGAGGTCGGGCGCACCGACCGCGACGGGACGGTCACGGTGGAACTGGCCGCCGACGGCCCGCGCGCCATCACCGCCAGCACCGCCCGTGGCTACACTGCCGCGCATGCCCGCCCGTCCGCCCATGTACCTGCTGACGGGCCCCGAGGAGTTGCTCCTGCGCCGCGCCGCGGACAAGGTACTGGCCGAACTGCGTGGGGACGGGACCCTCGAGGTGGTCGACGTGCGCGCCGGCGATCTGAAGGACGCCGGGCTGCCGGATCTGCGGACCGGATCGCTGTTCGGGGAGCCCCGGGCGGTGCTCGTCCGCGAGGCGCAGGAGTTGCCGGCCGGCGCCAGCGCGGCCCTCCTCGCCGAGCTGTCCGGCCCGCCACCCGCGGCGACCGTGATCCTGCTCGCGAGCGGCACCGGCCCGATCACCAAGCTGGCGAAGCGCATCAAGGAACTCGGCGGGCGCGTGGAGGTCGCCCCTCCGCGCGACTGGGAAGAGGCCGAGTGGGGCCGCATGGTGACCGAGGAGTTCCGCGCGCATCGTCGGACCGCGGACCGGACGGCGGTGCAGGCGCTGCTCGACCACGCCGGGCTGGACGTGTCCGCCATCGCCGCCAAGGTGGCGCAGGTCGCCGTCAGCGCCCCGCCGGGCACCGTCACCGCGGCGCAGGTCGAGCAGGTCGTCGTGGGCCACGGCAGCCGTGGTTCCTTCGCGGTCGCTGACGCGATGTGCGAACGCGACCCGGCGCGGGCGCTGGAGCTGCTCCGCGGCGTGCTGGAGTCCGGGGACCACCCCGTCATGGTGCTCGGCGCTCTCGCCTACCGGCTGCGCTCGATCGTCGCCGTGGCGGCGGGGCTGGACGGGAAGTCCGTGGGACTCTCCATCAGCCCGGCGCAGGCGCGGCGACTGGCGGGCACGCGGCGCAACTTCGGGCCGGGTGAGCTCACGTCGGCGTTCCGCGCCCTGGCGGACGCCGACGTGGAGATCAAGAGCGGTGAGCTCCCGGCGGACTTCGTCCTGGAACGCGCGGTCGTGTCCATCGCCTCGCCGGCGTGAGCGGGTGGAACCCGACCTGACGGCGCCGGGCGGGATCCATCATCTCGAGCTCTGGGTCCCGGACCTCGGACGTGCGGTGTCCAGCTGGGGGTGGCTGCTCGGGCGGCTCGGGTACGAGCCGTTCCAGGCGTGGGAGGCGGGCCGCAGCTGGCGGCTCGGCGGCACGTACGTCGTGGTCGAGGAGTCGCCTGCGCTGCTGCGTGACGTCCCTCACGACCGCCGACGTGCCGGTCTGAACCACGTGGCCTTCGCCGTGCCCGCTCGGTCGGGACTTGACGAGATCGTCCGGCGTCTTCCAGCCTTCGGCTGGTCCCCGCTGTTCGCCGACCGCTACCCCCGCGCCGGCGGAC
>JACCXR010000355.1 GCA_013696915.1 Euzebyaceae bacterium | reverse complement strand
GCTGGGACGTGCTGCTCGACGCCGACGCGCAGCCGCGGACGGACGCGCGCTTCCGGGCGCTGGAGCGGCTCGTCGGCCGGGCCGTCGAGGTCCTCGACGAACGCGTGCGCAACGCCGGCCGGCTCGTCGTCGCCCGCGACGCCGGGCTGCTCGCCCGCTACGGCCGCCTCGACCTCGTCGAGCGCTGGCGCGACGACCTCACCCGCGCCACCTCGTCGCGCGACGAACCGCTGGCCGGGCTGCTCCTGCTCGTCCCGAGCACCGACCGGGAGGAGCGCCCCGCGCTCGACGGGACCCCGATCCCGGTGGTCACCGCCGGCCAATGGACCCGCGTCCCGACCTCATGGCTCGACCGGTCGGCTGCATGAGGCGCCGTCGGCCCCCCAAGGGGGGCGTCGGGCCGGCGGCGGAACCGCTGGCGGGGGTGCGCCAGACCCGCTGACAGTCCGTGATCTTCAGGACACACCCGGTCAATTTCCTCAATCTTGGGGAGGACGGGGCCGGGGACTCGCGGCACGCTCAAGCGAGTCGTCACCCACGTGACGACTCGCTCCCAGGAGTCTCGTGGGAGCGCGGGGCCCGGGGACGGAGTCATCAGCGGGCTCGGGTCCGCCTGACGAGAAGAGGAAGTCTTTCCATGAGTCAAGCATTCGGAATCGGCACAGCAGGGATGCGCTCCGGCGGGGCAGGCGGCCGCTCCACGGGCATCGTGATGGCACTCGTGCTGCTCGCGTCGGCCATCCTGCACGCGGCCCCCGCCCAGGCGGCCATCAACTCCATGAGCATCCCCGGCGGCACCGGCACCGTGACGGTGGGATCCACCCTGTACGCCCGCCAGGGCCAGACCGTGAACGTGACGGTCGTCACCGACACCGTGCCGTGCGAGGTGAGGCTGACCGGCGCGCACAGCGCGATTCTCAGCGCGCCGTCCAGCAGCACTGCGACGACGAAGACGTGGAACTTCGGCCCGTTCACCGTCGCGGACGGTGATGGGACCAGGACGGTCACGGCGGCCACGATGAAGCTGCACACCAACGGCAAGTGCCAGACCAACGATTCGACGTCCTCGGGCTCCTACGTCGCGGACAACACCAAGCCCGCCATCGGTCACACGGTGACCGCGGGCGCGCCGAACGGCGCCGGGTGGAGCAGGCAGGACGTCACGGTCAACTGGAGCGGCTCCGACGGCGGCTCTGGCTTCGTCGAGCTCTGCACCGGCACGCCAGCGTCGAGGAACCCGAATCCCTGCTCGTCGTCCCAGACCGCGGAGACCAGCGGGACGACCCTGAGCTCCGCGGGAGTCGACCGGGTCGGCAACAGCCAGACCGGCTCAGTCGTCGTGAGGCTCGACAAGACGCCCCCGACGCTCAACGTCCCGGCGCCGTTCTCCGCGGAGGCGACCAGCGCGTCAGGCGCAAGTGTGCACTACAGCACGAGTGCGGGCGACAGCCTCAGCGGACCGTCCGTGATCACGCCTTCCTGCGCGCCGGCGTCCGGTTCGACCTTCCCGCTGGGCTCCACGCTGGTGTCCTGCAGCGCGACCGATGTCGCCGGCAACACGGCTCTGGCGTCGTTCAGCATCACCGTCCAGGACACGGTCGGCCCCGTCTTCTCCAACGTGCCGGAGATCGCCGCAGCCGAAGGTGACACGCTCGGCGGCAAGGTCGTCACGTTCACCGACCCCACCGCGACCGATGCCGTCAGCGGCATCCGGTCCGTCTCCTGCTTGCCGGCGTCTGGCTCCACGTTCCCGGTGGCGACCACGCTGGTGACGTGCAGCGCGACCGATGCGGCGGGCAACCCCGGCTCCGCGTCGTTCAACGTCATCGTCAGCGACACGACGAAACCGATCCTCGCCCTGCCCGCTGACTTCGACACCGAGGCGACCGGCCCCGGCGGTGCGCAGGTCTCCTACATGGCCAGCGCTGACGACGTCGTGGACGGTCCCATCACGCCGAGCTGCTCGCCCACCTCGGGCATGCAGCTGGCCCTCGGCTCCCACGCGGTGCGCTGCACCGCCACCGACAACAGCGGCAACTTGGCCATCGGCAGCTTCACGGCCAGGGTCGTCGACACCAGTTCGCCGGTGTTCGGGGCGGCCCCGTCCGTCGGCCCGTTCGAGGCAACCGGTCCGAGCGGCGCTGTGGTGACCTACAACGCCCCGGCGGCGGAGGACGTCGTCGACGGCACGGTCACCGGCAGCTGCCTGCCCGCCTCCAACACCACGCTCGCGATCGGCACCCACACGGTGACGTGCACCGCCTCGGACAACGCGGGCAACGCCGCGACACCGCTGAAGTTCTGGGTGACGGTGCAGGACACGACCAAGCCGGTCTTTTCGGGCGTGCCCGGGAACCAGACCCTGGAGGCCACAGGGGCGGCCGGAGCAGCCGCCAGGTTCACCGCGCCGACCGCAACCGACCTCGTCGACGGGACGCGAACCGTGACCTGCGACCACCAGTTCGAAGAGATCTTCCCGATCGGGGAGACCACGGTCACGTGCTCAGCATCGGACACCAGCGGTAACTCCTCCGAGGTGGGGTTCACCGTCACAATCGAAGACACCACGGCGCCGACGCTGCACCTGCCCGCGGACATGACGGTGAACGCGACCAGCGCCGCCGGCGCCGAGGTGAGCTACACCGCCACGGCAACCGACCTGGTGGACCCGGCGGTGACGCCAGACTGCACACCCGCATCCGGTTCGCTGTTCGGCGTGGGTACCACCATCGTGATGTGCGACGCGTCGGACACCCGAGGGAATCGGGCGACCACGGCTTCGTTCACGGTGACCGTCCAGCCCTGGCTGACCTACAGCTTCGGCGGCTTCGAGCGGCCTGTGGACCCCCAGCCCATGCTGAACCGAGCGAAGGCCGGCAGCTCCATCCCGGTGAAGTTCAGCCTGGGCGGGGACCACGGGTTGGACATCTGGGCCGCGAACCCGAACGGGACGTTCGGTCCGACGAGCGGCGTGATCAGCTGCAACGCGGGTGCGCCGGTCGATCAGGTCGAGGAAACGGTGAGCGCGGGCAGCAGCGGTCTCCGGTACGACGCGTTCAGCAACAGCTACACCTACGTCTGGAAGACCGACGCGAAGTGGACCGGCTGCCGCCAGCTGGTGCTCCGGTTCAAGGACGGCACCGTCCAGCGAGCCGACTTCACCTTCACGAAGTAGGCACGCGCTCGTCTGAGGGGCCTCCCGGCACATCGCCGGGAGGCCCCTTGCGCGAGGGTGCGGTGGACGCTGGCGCTCTGATGGTCTGTGGAGGGCAGCGCCACCGCACATGGGCTGACAGACACCGAGTCACCGCGCCCCATGACGATGTTTGCAACACTCGGCGGCAGTCGCAGACGGTGCGAGCCGTCGTGTTGCGGTCGCAGGCGCCCGGTCAGGGACCGGAGAGGGGGACGACAGGGGTGATTGACCGCACCGTTCTGCTGGCTGACGCCAGGGCGCTGACCAGCCGGCTGGTGGAGGACCTGCGGGAGCGGACGGAGCGGGACGAGGAGTCGCGGATCGCCGTGCGCGGCACCTACGACCGGGCGGTGTCGGCGGGGCGGACCGACAAGACCTACGAGGAGTGGCGGGAGGACCTGCTCGCCCAGGTCGCCGCCGGCTGGGTGCTCGCCGGGGTGTTCGTGCGGTTCTGCGAGGACAACGGCCTGGTCGCCACGCCGCTGCTGTCCGGCCCGGGCACCGCCCTCGACCGGGCGCGGGACCACCGCGCGGAGTTCTTCGCCGCCAACCACCGCCGGTGACCGCGAGTGGCTCGTCGAGGTGTTCCGCCGCTACCAGCACATCCCCGCCGCCGCGGAGATCTTCGGCGACCGCAACCCGCTGTGGCAGCTCGCCCCGTCCGCCGACGGTGCCCGCGCCATCCCGCGGCTGTGGTGGGCGCTCGACGCCGAGGGGCGGGAGACCCGGCACGACTTCACCGACCCCGCGTTGGACACCCGTATTCCCTGCGGGCGGCGCCGCACCGTCACAGCTTCTGGACGCTGACCGTCTGGAACGATGCCGCCTCCCTGTCACGGTA
>JACCXR010000316.1 GCA_013696915.1 Euzebyaceae bacterium | reverse complement strand
TGGCCGCGACGTGAAGGCCAGCCCAGGAGCAGCCAGAACATCGCGAGCACAGCCGCGACGTGATGTGGTCCGTGGACGATCTGGCCGACGCCGGCCGGCCGCCGCGCAGGTGGCCGTCACCGTCGACGCGGTGGGTGGCTACCCGTAGCTCCTCGACGATCGCCTGCGTGCGCTCACCGATCGCCAGCGCCGGTACATGGTCGCGGTCGCCAGTCTCCCGCCCGGCGAACGGACCAGCGGCGCCGTCGCCGGGCGGCTGGGTGAGCCCGTGGAGCGATGGGCCTCGACACAGCAGGCGCTGGTCGACCGCCACGGGCTCCTCGACGCCTGGCGCGGGGGAGGGTGGAGATGGCGATCCCACAACTCCACCGGCACCTCTCCACCGGCAACGCCTGAGCCGGCCACCGGTTCTTTCGGGAAGTGCGGTGCACCCAACGGCACCCGCTTCGCGGTCACCGAGACTGCTCGTCCGGGCCGGGCCGGGCCGGGCAGGACGGGGCAGGGCGGGCGCGTCGCCCCTCCCCCCTAGGGAGTCGAGGCCCTGCTGCGCTGGGGAGCATCCCGAGCGCGGGCTCGTCCCGCCGGACGACTTCATCCCGCTCACAGAGAGCAACCGGCATGAGCCCTGACCGTCCTCGACGACCAGGCGCGTCGCACGTCAGCGCTCTCTCGGCCGGCCGTCGCGGGAGCGGGGCGGAGGCAGCGATTCGGTGGCCGTGGAGAAGGCGCGGTGGGACGCGTCGGCACCGGCGGACGTTCCGGGCGGCACGCCGGCCTCGCGCTCGGCGTGCCGCCGGCCGAGGCCGACGCCGCTGGACACCACCCCGACGTGGCTGAACGCCTGGGGGTAGTTGCCGAGGAACGCGCCGGTGCCGGGCTCGATCTGCTCCGGCAGGAGGCCGAGCGGGTTGGCGCGGTCGCACAGCGAGTCGTAGAGGTCGGTGGCCTCGTCGAGGCGGCCCTGCTTGGCGAGGTTGTCGACCAGCCAGAAGCTGCACAGCAGGAACGCGCCCTCCTCGCCTTCGAGGCCGTCGGGTGATCGCTCGGGGTCGTAGCGGTACAGCAGTCCGTCCCCGGCCCCGAGGCGCCGCGCCACCGCCTCCGTCGTCGCCACCATCCGGGGATGGTCGGCGGGGAGGACCCGTCGCAGGGGCAGCGTCAGGACGCTCGCGTCCAGTGCCCCGCCGCCGAGCGCCTCGGTGAGCGCGCCGGCCTCTTCGTCCCACGCATCGGAGAGGATGCTCTCAACGATCCGGTCGGCGGCGCGCCGCCAGCCGGCGGCGTCACCCGCCAGCCCGAACCGCTCCGCGAGCCGGGCGCCGCGGTCGAGGGCGACCTGGCACAGCGCCGCGGAGTACGTGAACGGCCTGCCCGACGTTCGGATCTCCCAGATCCCGCGGTCGCCTTGGTCCCACTCACGGCCGGCGGCTTCGACGAGCGGGCGCAGGGTCGCCCACCGGGTCGGGTCGATCCGTCCGTCACGGGCGGCCCACTGGAAGGCGCAGTCGAGGACCTCCCCGTACACGTCGTGCTGTTGCTGCCCGGCTGCTGCGTTGCCCCATCGCACGGGCGACGAGCCGCGGTACCCCTCGAGCTCCTCGTCGATCCGCTCCGCAGGCGGGGGTGCGCCGTCGAGGTCGTACATCACCTCGATCCGGTCGGCACGCTCGACCGTGTCGAGCACCCAGGCGAGGAAGTCCGTCGCCTCCTGCTGCAGACCGATGCGCCGCAGCGCGTACACCGAGAACGCGGCGTCACGGATCCAGGTGTACCGGTAGTCCCAGTTGCGCTCCCCGCCGATGGTCTCCGGCAGCGACGACGTCGGCGCGGCCACGATGGCGCCGTTCGGCACGTGGTCGAGGAGCTTGAGGGTGATCGCGGACCGGCGGACGAGTGCCGCGCGCGGGCCCTCGTACGTGAACGATCGCAACCACCGGCGCCACGCGGCGCGCGTCTGGTCGAGGACCTGTTCGGCGGAGGTGGACGCATCCCGAGGGTCCCCACCCCATGCGAGCGTGATCTGCGCGACGTCGCCGGCACTGAGGTCATGGGCGCTGTCGGGCTCGAGCCGCAGGTCGGACCGCACACGCACATCGTGGCCGTGCCATTCGGCTCGCAGGCCGTCCGCGGTCACCTCCACGTCGGTGCCGGCCCGCGGCCGGATACGTATCCGCACCCGCGCGGAGCCGTCGAGCACCCGCAGGTGCCGCACGAGCCGGCCCCGGGCCGGGTCCCCGTTTGACGACAGGTCCGCCTCCGAGTCCAGCGCCAGTGCGTCGGTGACGCGCACGAGGCCGTCGCGGCTGCGGAGGTCGGTCACGAGCACGCCGGTGTCGGTGTCATAGGACTGCCGGGACTCCACGAGGTCGTCCGGGGTCACCCTGAATTCGCCGCCGCGCCGCCGGTCCAGCAGGCCGCAGAACAGCGCCGGCGAATCGAAGCGCGGGACGCACAGCCACGCCACCGCGCCGTCGCGCGCGACGAGCGCCGCCGTCTTCCCGTCGCCGATCAGTCCGTGGTCCTCCAGTGGAAGGTAGCCGTCTCGGCGGCTCAGGGGACGGAAGTCGGGGTCGCGGGTGCTCATGGATCGACGATCGGCCGCCGGCCGGGTCACCGGCGCCGGAGGGCGCCCGCGAGCACCGCGGCTCCGAGGGCTCCGGCGGCCACCGCGCGCCGATGAGTCGTCAGCGCCAGCTGGGGGCTCCGCGGCCTCGCCTCGTCGTCGAAGATCCCGTGCGCGGCGTGGTCTCCGGGCACCGGCCCGTCGACGTAGTCCGGACGGTCGCCGGCGACCGGGTCGTCCGTCTGCTGGGCGTCGATGTTCGTGCGCGCGAGGTAGCGGTCGAGCAGCCCCGGGAAGAAGCGGTTGCCCCAGATCGTGCCGACGGTCGGATAGCCGACGACGAGTTCGCGCCGGTGGGGGTGGGACGCGGCCCACACGATGGCGCGGGCGGCGACCTCCGGCTGGTACACCGGCGGCACCGGCCGCGGATGGCGCGGCAGCCGCGTCCGCACCCAGCCGAACTGCGGGGTGTTCAGCCCCGGCATGTGGACCATGACCACCTTGACGCCGCTGCCCTCGGCGAGCAGCTCGCAGCGCAGCGACTCGGTGAACCCCTTGATCGCGTGCTTCGCGCCGCAGTAGGACGCCTGCAGCGGGATGCCGCGGAACGCCAGCGCCGAGCTGACCTGGACGATGACGCCCGAGTCGCGAGGGCGCATCCGGGCGAGGGCCGCGAGCGTGCCGTGCACCTGCCCGAGATAGGTGACCTCGGTCACCCTGCGGAACTCGGCCGCCGTGGTGTCGCGTACCCGCGCGAAGACCGCCGTCATGGCGTTGTTGACCCAGACGTCGATCGGACCGAGCTCGGACTCGACGCGGGCCGCGGCTGTCTCGACCCGGTCGTGGTCCGCGACGTCCGTCGGGAGGGCGACCACGCGGGCGCCCAGGGCCCGCAGTTCGTCGGCGGTCGCGCGCAGCGCGTCCTCCCCGCGCGCGAGCAGCCCCACGCTCGCGCCCGCGCGGGCGAACGCGCAAGCGGTGGCGCGACCGACACCGGCCGTCGCGCCGGTGATCACGGCTACGCGGGGCTCCATGGCCAGCCACTACCCGGGGACCGGCCCGGGCAACCGCCCCGCGTCGGGCTTCCCGCACGGCGGTGGCGGGTAGTCCTCGACGGGACCGCGGCCGTTCCGCCGACGCTTCAGGAGTCCTCCGTGCCCTCGTCCACCGCGCCCCGGATCCTGCTCGTCGGGGGTGGGTACGTCGGGCTCTACGCGGCCCTGCGCCTCGAGCGGCGTCTGCGACCGGACGAGGCCGACCTCACGCTCGTCAGCCCCGAAAACTTCATGGTGTACCAGCCGCTGCTTCCCGAGGTCGCCTCCGGCACGCTCGAGCCTCGGCACGCGGTGGTGCCGCTGCGTCAGGCGCTGCGCCGCACCCGCCTGGTGACCGGCCGCCTGGAGGCGCTGGACCACCCGGGCCGGCTCGCCACGGTCGCGCCGCACGACGGGCCGGCCCGCGAGCTGCGCTACGACCACGTCGTCCTGGGGCTGGGGTCGATGACCCGCGTGCTGCCGATCCCCGGCGTGGCCGAGCGGGCGGTCGGGTTCCAGACGGTCACCGAGGCCATCCACCTCCGCAACCACGTGCTCGCCCGGCTCGAGGTCGCCGAGGCCACCGACGACGAGCGCGCGCGCCGGCGTGCGCTCACCTTCGTCTTCGTCGGTGGCGGCTACACCGGCGTGGAGGCGCTCGCCGAGCTCGAGGACATGGCCCGTGCCTGCTGCGACGCCTTCACGCGGGTCCGGCCGCCGGACCTGCGCTGGATCCTGGTGGAGGCCACGGACGGGATCCTGCCCACGGTGGAGCCCGGCCTGGCCGCCCACGCACTGCGGACGCTCCGGTCCCGGGGCATCGAGGTGCACCTGGAGACGACCCTGGAGTCCGCCGAGGACGGCCGGATGCGGCTGTCCACCGGCGTGGAGGTCGAGGCCGACACGCTGGTGTGGATGGCGGGCATCCGCCCGCAGGCCCTGACCGGCGAGCTCGGGCTCCCCGTCGACGACAGCGGGCGGCTCGTCGTCGACTCGGAGCTCCGCGTCGCCGGCGCCGGCGGGGCGTGGGCGGCCGGCGACAACGCCGCCGTCCCGGACCCCGGCGGCGGCCACTACCCGCCGACCGCGCAGCACGCCCAACGAGCGGCGCGGCGGCTGGCCGACAACCTCGTGGCGACGCTGCGGGACGAACCGCTCAGGCCGTTCCGCCACGACAGCCTCGGCGAGCTCGTCACCCTTGGGCGCTACAAGGGGGTGGCGAGCATGCGCGGCCTCGAGCTGCGGGGTTTCCTCCCGTGGCTGCTGCGCCGCCTCTACTACGTCGTGCAGGTGCCGACGGTCAACCGCAAGCTCCGCATCGTCGTCGACTGGCTGGTCGGCATCCCGTTCCGCCGGGAGATCGTGAGCCTCGGTTCGCTGGAGGACCCGCGGCTCCCGATCGATCGGGCGGCGCGCGAGACCGGCGGGTGAGCCCGCCGCCGGTGCGCACCCGTCGCCCGCGGGCTCACTCCAGGGAGTAGAGGTACGCGACGATGTCGAGCGCGTCCGGTTCGGTGACGCCGAGGTCCGGCATGACGTTGCCGGGACTGACCTCCTGCGGCTCGCGGATCCAGCGCGCGAGCTGCTCCGTGGTGTTCGGCAACTGCCCGGCGACGGTGCGACGACCGGCGATCCCGCCCAGCGGCGGTCCCACCCGGCCCTGCGCGACCGGCACGCCGGGCACGGCGTGGCAGGCGACGCAGCCGTACTCGCGCACGAGCTCGCGGCCGCGGGCGATGTCCCCGGTCACCTCCGCGGTCGGCTGATCGACGTGCGGCGTGCACGCGGCGGCGACCACCGCGACGACGATGGTCATCCAGGCGGCGAGCTTGCCGGCCGCGGCGCGGCGCGCGGCGCGCTGCTCGGCCCGCTGCTCGGCCCGGCGCTCCACCGCCGCCATCCACGCGACGAACAGCGCCACGCCGGCGACGAGGTACACCGCCCCGCCGGGGACCCACATCAGCAGCCCCGCGAGCTGCTGGTCGGCCAGCGCGGCGCGGTCGCCCGCGACCGCCGCGTAGGTCTGGTACCACGGGCGCGACGCGAAGACCAGCAGCGCCCCCAGCGGCCCGCTCGCCGCGGCCGCGGCCCAGACCGCCACCACCGACCCGCCGCGGGCCAGCCTGGTCGCGCCCGCCAGCACCGTCCACCAGAAGGCGAGCGCGGTGCCGAGCATGGTCGCGTGCTCGGCCGCGTGGACGGCCGGGCTGGACAGCGCGGCCTCGTACAGCCCCGGCGCGTGCCACGCCCACATGACGCCGACGTGCCCGGCCCACACCGCGGGCAGCCAGCCGGGTGAGGCCGCGAGGCGCCGCAACCCCCCGCCGGCGACCAGCCGGCGCAGCGCCCGGCGCCGCGGCGCGGTCAGCGCCCAGGACAGCGGCAACCCGGGCGTCCCCAGGACCAGCAGCGGTGCGGCGACGAGTAGGAGCAGCAGGTGCTGGACCATGTGGGCGCTCAGCGCCGCGTGCGCGCGCGCGTCCAACGGCGGCAGCAGCGCGACGGCGACGGCGACCAGCCCGGCGCTGAACGCCCCCGCCCGCCAGGCGGGCACCGCCGCGCCACGCCCTCGCCGCCGCCACAGGGCCACGGTCCCGCGCCAGTACCACCAGGCGAGCGCCACGAGGACCGCCGGGACGGCGGCGGTCACCGCAGGCACGGGTCCACCAGGAAGTTGGCGAGGCCGGCGAGCAGGATCGTGAGCAGCGACAGCCCGCTGAGCAGCGCGCCGGCAGCCGCCATGAACGGCGCCCGACCGGGCGGGTCGGCGGCATCCCGGGGCCGGCCGTCGGATTGCGAGCCCCGGCCGCGCACGCCGGAGGTCACGGCGAGCGCCGCGACCAGACCGGTCGCCGCCGCCGTCATCCGCAGGACGAGCGCGCCGAGGTACGGAACGGACCAGCCGGTGACGCGGCGGTCCGGGAGTCGCGACGAACCGGACCCGGCGCCCAGCCGCCGCCACGCCGCGACGGCGACCGCCGTCGCGGTCGCCGCCACGAGTGCCATGGCAGCGGCGAGCAGGTGCAGCAGCCCCGGTCCCCCCCGCGCGCACGCGAACGGCACCGCCCAGAAGCTTGCGACCAGGTGCGCCGCGTAGGCGGAGACGCCGCCGAGCAGCCCGAACCACAGCGCCGGCAACCGGGTCACCGCCACACCCCCGCCCCGAGGTACAGCGTCCCGTAGACGGCCAGCCAGCACCCGATCGCGAAATACCACCACAGCGCGGCGTTGACCGCCAGCAGCCGCTGACGCTGGTCCAGCCGGGCCCCCCACAGCTGGAACTGGATGAACACCAGGCCCGCGATGCCGATCGCGATCATGAACACCGCGAAGGCCCAGAAGACGACGAAGGTGGCGTCGTAGACGTGCGCTCTCATCTCCAGCTCGAGCCCCCGCAGGTCGCCCACCGCCAGGGTCACGAAGACCGCGCCGAGGAGGGCGGTGACGGCCGTGGCGGCCTGGAGGCGCCGCGTGCCACCAGTCCCGGCCGCCGAGTGCGCCACCGCGCCGGCGACGCCGCTGAGCATCAGGACGGCCGTGGCGATCGACGCCGGGACCAGCCCCGGGGCGTCGGTCCCCGCCGGCGGCCACGCCTGGGCGCGGGCAGCGAGGTAGACATGCGCGAAGAGCAGCGTCGAGTGCATCGACGCCAGCGCCACCAGGCCGGTGACCATGCCCCACCACCCGGTCGCACGGCCGGCGATCCGCCCCGGTGGCGGCAGGTCGAGGTCGAACTCGCCGGCGGGACCGGCCGTCATGGCTCATCCTGGCGGCTCCACAGCCACCCGATCACGCAGACGGCCAGGCCGGCGAGCCCGACGAGGCCGATGCTGGTGCGGTCCACCATCACGCCGATGAGGAACACCCCGAGCGCCGCGGCGAGTCCCAGCGGCCACAGGGAGTGGATCGGGAGGGTGAGGACCTCGTGTGGCGCGGCGTCGAGCACGCTCGTCGACACCATCTCGCGGCGCGAGACCACCGGGTGCGCGAGTTCGCGGCGCCAGGCCGGTCCGCCGGCGAGGTCGAGGGGACGCTCGTCCCACAGGGGGTCGCGAGTCGTGGCGATCGGGATCACGCGGAAGTTGAAGGGCTCGGGAGGCGAGGTCGTCGCCCACTCGAGGGTGTTGCCGCCCCACGGGTCGTCCCCCGCCGGGGCGCCTCGCCACCGGCTGCGCACGACGTCGGCGACGAACACCGCCATGCCGGCCGCCACGACGAACGCGCCGACGGTCGACAGGAGGTTGTAGACGTCCCAGCCGATGCCGGACGGGTAGGTGTAGACCCGGCGGGGCATCCCGAGCAGCCCGACGACGTGCTGCGGCAGGAACGTCAGGTTGAAGCCCGCGAAGAGCAGCCAGAACGCGACGGTGCCCAGGCGGTCGTCGAGCAGCCGGCCGGTCATCTTCGGCAGCCAGTACGTGAGCCCGGCGAGCACCGGGAAGAGCACCCCGCCGATGAGGACGTAGTGGAAGTGCGCGACCACGAAATAGGTGTCGTGCGCCTGCCAGTCGAACGGGACGGAGGCGACCATCACGCCGCTCAGGCCCCCGAAGACGAAGACGACCAGGAAGCCGATGACGTGGAGCAGCGGCGGCTTGAACACCGGCCGTCCGCGCCAGAGCGTGGCGATGAACGCGAAGATCTGCACCCCGCCCGGGATGGTGATCAGCAGGCTGCCGGCCGTGAAGAAGGTGAGGCCGAGCAGGTTGATGCCGGTCGTGAACATGTGGTGCACCCACACACCGAAGCTGAGGATGCCGATCGCCACCGTCGCGGCGGCGATGAACGTGTACCCGACGATCCGGGTGCGGGTGAAGACCGGCAGGATCGCGGAGACGATCCCGATCGCCGGCAGCAGAATGATGTACACCTCGGGATGGCCGAACCACCAGAAGATGTGCTGCCACAGCATGGGATCGCCGCCGACGGCGGGGTCGTAGAAGCCGGTGCCGACCTTGCGGTCGAGTTCCAGCAGGACGGTGCCCATGATGAGCGGCGGGAACGCGACCAGGATCATGGTGGCCGTGACGAGCAGGCTCCACACGAACAGCGGCATGCGGCTGATCGCCATCCCGGGTGCGCGGAACCGCAGGATGAGCACGACGATCTCGAACGCGGCGATCACGCCCGACACCTCGACGAACGTGACGCCGAGGAGCCAGAAGTCGAGATTGGAGCGCGGCGAGTACTCCGGGCCGGACAGCGGCGGGTAGGCGTACCAGCCGCTGTCGGGGACGCTGCCCGCGAGGAAGCTCGAGTACAGGAAGATCCCGCCGAACAGGTACGCCCAGTACCCGAACGCGTTGAGGCGGGGGAACGGCATGTCGCGGGCGCCGAGCATGAGCGGCACGAAGTAGATGCCGAACGCCTCGCCGATCGGTACGGCGAACAGGAACATCATGGTCGTGCCGTGCATCGTGAACAGCTGGTTGTAGGTCTCCGGATCGAGGAACGTCGACTCGGGGCTGCCCAGCTGGTAGCGCATGAACAGCGACTGCACGCCACCGACGAGGAAGAACACGAACGCCGTCGCGATGAAGCGCTGCCCGACCTGCTTGTGGTTCACGGCCCCGAGCCACCCGACGAGGCCAGGGCGTGTCGCCCAGACGTCCTCGAGCCGGTCTCCGGTCACAGTGGTCACGCGCTACTCCAGGCTCTCGAGGTAGGCGAGCAGCGCCTGCAGCTGCGGCCCCTCGAGGTTCGTCGGCGGCATCCGCGCTCCCTGCTTCTGCGACTGGGGGTCGAGGATCCAGCCCGCGAGGTTCCCGCGGTTGTTGGCGAGCATCCCCGCCGCGATCGTCCGCCGGCTCGCGAGGTGGGTCAGGTCGGGACCGATGGCGTTCGGTCCCGTCTCGCCCCGGATCGCGTGGCAGGCGACGCACGACGTGCCGAGGAAGACCTCGCGCCCCTCGGCAGCCAGGTCGCCGGCGGGCTCCGCCGCTTCGGCGCGTTGGCCCTCCAGCCACGCGTCGAACTGCTCGCGCGGCTCCGCCACGACCACGAAGTGCATGCGCGCGTGCTGGATGCCGCAGAACTCGCCGCAGATGCCGCGGTAGACGCCGGGTTCGTCGGCCTGCAGCAGGAGCCGGTTCACCCGGCCGGGGATCATGTCGAGCTTGCCGTGCAGCTGCGGCACCCAGAACGAGTGCACGACGTCGTCGGACGTCAGCTCGACCTCGACCTGCTCGCCGACCGGGAGGTGCAACTCGTTGGCGGTGACCACGGCTCCGTCGTCGTAGCGCACGTCCCACCAGAACTGGCGGCCCTCGACCTGCACGGTGAGCGCCGGCTCGTCGTCCGTCGCCAGGGTGGCGACACCGGTGCGGATCGTGAGGACCATGAGCACGACCAGGATCACCGCTGGCACCGCGACGCCGCAGACGACGACGAACCCGTGCCCCGGCCGCAGCGTGTAGCGGCCGGCGCGGCGTGACGCGACGGCGAGCAGGACGATCGTGACCGCATACACGGCGGCGGCGAGCCCGAGCATGAGCCACCACAGCGCCGCGATCTCCGCGGCGGCCGGGCCGCGGGCGCGCAGGGCGGACGGGTTCTCGCCGACGGCCGCGACCAGCGGTCCCCATGCTCGCACGCGTCAGCCGGCCGCCGCCGGCGGCGCCGCCTGGCGCCGGCCCGGTGAGCCTCCGCGCGCCGCTCGGGGCAGGGGCCGGGACGTGATGGCGTCGCAGAAGCGCACGGTGCCCCCTGGGGTCGCTGGCAGCGGCGGCCGGGCGGTGAACCTACCCCATCGCGCGGCGGTCAGGTCCACCGGCGGCCCTGAGCGCGGGCGTGGGCGGCGGCGCCCCAGGCCGCCAGCGGTGGGGCGAGCGGCACCGCGATCCGGAACGCCCACAGCACCGACTCGGTCGACAGCCCCAGCAGGCGGGCGATGACGTCGTTGCCGCCGGCGAGGGTCAGCAGCACGAGCAGGACCACCACCCCGGCGACCGCCCCGGCGCGGAACGGGATCTGCAGGGGGTGCTGGGCGACGTGGTGGTCGCCGGGCTCGGGATGGCGCCGCCGTTCGAGGAAGGGATAGGCGTACCCCAGCGCCACGAGGGCCAGCGGGAGCAGGACGCCGCCGACGAGCGGTCCGGAGACCACCGTTCCGGCCACGTGGAACTCGATCGGGGGATAGATGCGCAGGACCCCCTCGACCCAGAAGAGGAACCAGTCCGGCTGGGCGGTGTTGGTCGTCTGCGCGATCTCGAACGGGCCGTGCAGGTCCACGTCGCTCCACGGCACCAACGCGGCCGACAGCGCCACGGTGGCGCCGAGCCCCAGGGCCAGTCCCGTGGAACGGGCGGCCTGCCAGGGCCACAGGGGCTCGCCGACAACGCGCTGCGCTCCGTCGATCCCGGTCCGGGGCAGCTGCGTGTGGGTCTGGCGACCCAGGATCAGCAGGTGGACCGTCATCAGGCCCGCGATGAGGCCGGGCAGCGCCAGGACGTGGACGACGAACAGCCGCGGCATGATGTCGCCGGGAAACTCGCCGCCGAACGCCCCGAGCGCGAGCGGCTCCCCGAGGTACGGCACGCTGAGCAGCAGCGTGTAGAGGATCCGCAGGCTGGTGCCCGCGAGGACGTCGTAGGGCAGATTGTGGCCGCTGTAGCCGGAGCCGACCGCGAGCAGCAGCAGCGTGAGGCCGATGAGGTAGTTGAGCTCGCGCGGGCGTCGGAACGCGCCGGTCAGCACGACGCGGAGCAGGTGGGCGATGCAGGCCCCGATGAACACGTGCGACGACGCTCGGTGGATCCGGCGGAACAGCAGGCCCCCGTCCACGTCGTGGGAGAGGCGGACGATGGAGGCGAACACCTCCGGCAGTTCCCTGCCCGCATAGATCGCCGACGTCCCGGTGTAGACCACCGGCGCGGTCGAGGGCCGGTAGAACATCGTCAGGAAGACGCCGGTCGCGACGAGGATCATGAACGAGAAGAGCGCGACCTCCCCGAGCAGGAACGACCAGTGGGACGGGAACACCTTGTTCGCGAGGTGGCGGGCCGGCCGACGCAGCGCCACGCGCTCGTCGAGCGTGTCCAGCATCCGGCCGACGAGGGGGGTCACCGGCTCACCCGACCGCCGGCCCGACGGGGCCGCCGAAGTCTCCCGCCGCGATGAGGTAGCCCTCCCCGTCGACGGCCAGCGGCAGCTGCGGCAGCGGCCGCGAGGGCGGGCCGAACGTCGGGGTCGCGCCGCGGGCGGCGTCGAACGAGGACTGGTGGCACGGGCAGAACAGCGTGCTCGTCCGCTCGCTGAACAGCCCGACGGGACAGCCGGCGTGGGTGCAGACCTTCGAGTACGCGACGAGGTCGTCGCCGACCATCCAGTCCAGGCGCGTCGGATCGGCGGGGGCGACGCCGGACAGCCGCACGAGGAGCACGGCGGCGATCTCGCGCCCGACGCCGTCTGAGGGAAAGACGGTGGCGATGCCCCCGGGCGGCACGTCGTCGGCGGCGATCGGCTCGCCCGTCGGCATCACCAGCCGGGTTCCGCGTGCCCAGCCGGTGCCGCGCTCGGCCTCCGCGCGCGGCGGGCGCAGGGCCGACAGCGGTGCGAGCAGCGCGAGACCGACCACCCCGCCGGCGGCCACGAGCACCCGCCGGAGCAGGGGCCGGCGGCCGACCGGCTCCACGTCGGAGAGCGGCACGTCGCTGCCCTCGGGGGCGTCGCGGTCCTCGGCCGTCTCGACGTGCGGGAAGACGGCGGGGGCAAGCCGCCGCACGGCCAGGGCGAGGCCGGCGAGCGCGGCGGCGAGCGCGGTGCCCTGCAGGGCGACGGACGCACCGGTGAGCACCGCGACCGCGAACGTCGCGGCTGCGATCGCCGTCACCGCACAAGCCGCAGCGACGACGACGGCGTTGCCCGGTCCCGGTGCGGGGACCCGGCGCTGGAGGATGTCCAGCCCCTCCTCGTCCTCCGACGTGCCCATCAGTCGTCCTTCTCCGGCACGGGGACGGGGCGGCCGGTCACCAGGACCACCCCGAGCACGGCGAGCAGCAGCAGTGCGGCCATGACCGTCATCGTGACGCGGTTCATCTCGCGGATGCCCAGCGGCGTGGCCTCCAGCGTGGTCATCTCCTGCGTGAACGCGACGACGTCCCAGACCTGCTCGTCGGTCAAGACCTCCGCTTCGAACCGTGGCATCTCGAAGGGACCGACGCGGGTGGCCTCGAAGACGGCCACCGGGTCGAGGCCGCGGACCGGCGGGACGGTGACCCCGTCGCCCGAGGTGCCGCCGGAGCCGGTGGAGCCGTGGCAGGCGGCGCAGTGGCGCCCGTAGAGCTCCTGTCCGTGGGCGACGCTGCCCTCCCGCATGACGGGGAGGTCACCGACGAGATCGAAGGCCGAGCTCGTCCAGGCGACGAGCCCGGCACGCTCACCGTCGGTGAACCGCGGCTGGTCGACCACGCCGACGCTCGGTTCGAGGATCGGCATCCGACCGGTCCGCAGGACCTGATCGACATACGCGACCTCGAGCCCCCGCAGCGGCGGCCCGGCTCCCACACCCGCCCCGGGGATGCCGGCACCGTCCGTCCCGTGGCACGTCGCGCAGTAGAGCTGGTAGAGCTGCTCCCCGCCGCGGCCCGCCGCCGAGACTTCGCCCGTCTGCGCCCGGCTCGGCGCCGTGGCGCTCCACGGGAGGACGACCGCGACCACCGTGACCGCCCAGGCAATCAGGGAACGAGCGCGCTGACTCCTGGTGCGGTCCATCCCGGTCCTTTGCCGCGGCGATCTGCCGTGCCTGCCCCCGAGACACTACCCGGGGCCTGGGCTGCGCGGGCTCACCGCGGCTCGCGGCGGTCCGGGGAAGGCCGGGGGCGGGCCACTCACCGCCGCGCCGGGCCATCGGTCACGCCGGCGGGAGGTTGCCGCCGGCGCGCTGCGGCCACCGCTCGAGCGCCGCGCGGGAGTGCACGGCGGTGAGCGCGATCGGGCCGCTCCGGGGATGCTCCCGTCCACCGGTCCAGTCGCCGGGGCCCGCCGCGGGTCCGCCAGTCGGCCAGCTTGTGCAGCACGCGCTCCTCGCGGTCCACGGTGGCATCGTGCCAGAGCGGCGCCGCCGGGAACCGCGGTGGCCGCGTGTGCGTCCAAGCGGGACCGCCGGAACACCGAGCCCAGGGGGTCCCATGATCTGGCGTGCGTGCTCCGGGCTTCTGGCCGGCGCGGTCGTCCTCGCCGCCTGCGGCGGTCCGAGCGTGCCGTCCGGGGAGCGGTCCGGAGCCGCCTCGGCCACACCGACGCCGTCTCCGGGCGGCCAGCCGGAGGTCCTGATGGCGGCGGTGGCGCGCGTGACGCCGCAGGATCCACCGGTCGGCGCGGCCGTGGCGGGGCTCACCGCGTTCGGGCACGACCTGTTCTCGGCGGTCGCCGACCGGTCGGCGAACACCGTGCTGTCGCCGCTGAGCATCGGCTACGCGTTCGCGATGGCCCGCGCGGGGGCGGAGGGCGAGACCGCCCGCGAGATCGACGCGGTCCTGGGCTTCCCCGACCCCGGCGTCCACGCGGCGTTCAACGCCCTCGACCGCGCGATCGTCACCGGCGACGCCCCACCGCCGCCGGCTCCGTCGGCCACCCGCGACGCCGGCGACGGCCCGCGGCCGTCGGTGGTCACCGTCGCCAACGGGCTGTTCGCCCAGCGCGGCCTGGCGGTGCACGAGCCCTTCCTCGAAACCCTCGCCGGCCAGTACGGCGCGGGCGTGGAGACCGTCGACTTCACCCAGCCCGACGCGGCCAAGACCCGGATCGACGCCTGGGTCCGCGAGTACACGGCGGACCGCATCCGGGAACTGTTCGGCAGCATCGACCCTGACACGCTGCTCGTGCTCGCCAACGCGGTCTACCTCAAGGCCGACTGGGAGACGCCGTTCGCCGAGTACCCGACGGCGCCGGCGCCCTTCACGCGCGCCGACGGCAGCGCGGTCGAGGCGCCGATGATGCAGCAGCTCGGCACGATGCGGTTCGCGACCGGCGACGGCTGGCAGGCCGTCGAGCTGCCCTACGCCGGCGGGGAGCTCGCCATGCACATCCTGGTGCCGACCGGTGAAACGCCGCCGGGCGACCTGCTCGACCCGGCCGTCCTGGACGCCGTGACCGCCCAACTCGCCGCGGGCACCGTCGACCTGTACCTGCCACGCTGGGACTTCGCCACCGCCCTCGACCTGGTCGGTTCGCTGCAGGAGCTCGGCCTGACGACGGCGTTCGCCCCCGGCGCCGACTTCTCCGGCATGACCGACGCGGGCGTCTTCATCG
>JACCXR010000343.1 GCA_013696915.1 Euzebyaceae bacterium | reverse complement strand
GCCCAGACGAACAGGCCGTTCGTCGCGCCCTCCTGGGCGAAGATGTCATGGATCCGTCGCCAGGCGGAGATGAACTGCGCGGGCTCGCCGATGTACTGGCGCTGGCCCCTGGTCGCCGTCATCTCCCAGGCGAATCGGATGAGCACGGGCTGCCCGAGATCGCGGATCGCCCTGGCCGTGTCGCGGATCAACCCGTCGAACTCTCCGCTGGCGATGCGCTGCGCACGGTTGGGGTCGAGCGCGCTGTCGGTGGCCCGCCACGAGATCAGCGGGATGCGACCGTCGGCGAGATGCCGCCGCTCGTCCCGGTAATCGTGGTCGCTGAAGCTGCGGTAACGGTTCACGATCGCGAGCGGGCGGCCGATCTGCCCCTCGAAGCGCTCGATGCTCTCGTACTGGCTGAGGCCGTACCGGCGGCTGACCTGGGCGCCGAAGTGGATACCGGCGGACGGCGTCACCGGGTCGGCGGCGGAGGCCGCCGGCACGAGGCCAGCCACGAGCATGGTCAATGCCAGCAGGATGAGGAGCGGCAGTCGCCGGGCGTGGCGGGCACGGCTTCGCGGGTCGGACATTGTCATGGGTGTTCCTTTGCTGTCGGGGGCCGGGGCATTGCTGTCGTCGGCACGCTGCGTGTCCCGGTTGAGCGCGGTGTCCGCTGAGCGCGCGTCCTCAGCAGGGATTGCGTGTCGTTGGTGACGCGCGGACGTTCCAGCGAGTCGCCGGCGCCCGCGAGCCAGGTCCGCGTGCCGGCACCAGGCGGCACAGCGTCCGTGACTCCGGCGCCACCGCGCCTGCGGCACCTGGCCGTTCGCGAGTTCGCCGGGTCTGAGAGCGCCCTCGAACTATCCCTTGCGGATTCGACCTGGACCGGCCACACTCAGAACTACCCGGAGTATTGAGCTAGGGTGGTCGGTCCCGCGGGGGGAGGCGGCCGCAAGAGACACTGCGGGACTGGCGGGGCGGCAGGGTGCCGGCCCGAAGACTACCTGTGAGGTGGGGCAAATGCTGGCTCGACCTCGTGCAGGGCGGGCAGTTTGGTCATTCGCGTCGAGTCCGGCACCTTCGGAACGTGCGCCAGAGCCCAAGCCCGGGGGACCTTCTCGGCGAGCGGAGCAATGCGGGTGACTGCTCTAAGCAAGATCACGCAGTGGAGCCTGATGAGTGTCGACGGCCGCGTCACAACGGCGAGTGACGCACGGAGTCAGGCATGCGGGGGGCCGAGACCATGACCGGCACCGACGCTGCCCCGTCGGGCGAAGCGGTGGAGCTCCGCGACTACCTGCACGTGTTGCGCCGGCGCGGATGGACCATTGCCGGGGTGACCGTGGCCGCCGTCGCGCTGGCGCTCTTGGTAGGTCCCCTCACGGATCCGGGACCACGTTTCCGTGCGACGGCGACCGTGCTGCCCGGACAAAGCGTGCTACGGCCGACCGACGTGCGTTCGAACGCTCAACGCTCGAGTGCCGCCGACCTCGCCTTGATCCGGTCGCTCACGACCGCGACCATTGCCGCTGACCGCCTGAGCTCAGGCGAGGCGGCCGAGGAACTCCTGGAGCGTGTCTCGGTGCGTGCCGTGCCGGACACGCCGCTGCTCTACGTGTCGTTCATCGACGGCGACCCGGACGCTGCGCGGCAGGGCGCCGACGCCTTCGCGGAGGCCTACCTCGAGTTCCGCCGACGGGGACTCGAAAGCGACAGCCGCGCCCGACTGGGGCGTGCGAACGACCTGATAGACGGGATCGAAGAGCAGCTGCGCGCAGCCACCGCCCAGGTTGCCGCCGCTGAAGAGGGCTCCCCCGAGCGGGCCAGCGCGGAGGCGCTGCAGCGGGTGCTCCTGAGCCAGCTGACGCAGTTGGAGTCTGACGTGCTGCAGCGGCAGTTGGAGGGCGAGGAGCAGGGTGTCGTCCTCGAGCCGGCGCGGCCCGGGATACCGGTCGAGCGTCCCGCACGTACCGCGGCTCCGATCGCTGCCGGCTTCCTCGGGCTGCTGGCCGGAACGATCCTCGCCTTCGTCCGTGACCGCCTCGACCCGCACGTGCACAGCCCGGCAGAGGTCGAGCGCTCGCTTGGGGCTCCGGTGCTCGCCGAGGTTGCCGCCGGTCCATCGACGCGCTGGTGGGGCAGGCGCTCGGATCCGGCGTCGCACCCCGTGGTGGACGTGACTGCCGAGTCGTTCCGGCGTCTGCGGTCGGCCTTGTTGTCGACCGGTGGCCGGTCCGGCGCCCGGACCATGGTCGTCGCGGGGGCGACGGCACGCGCGCCCCGTACCCACACGGCTGCGCGCTTGGCCGTTTCGGTGGCGCGTGCGAACCGGAAGGTGGCCCTCATCGCCGCCGACAGCCGGGCTCCGCGCGTCGGGATGCTCGAGGATCTGCTGGCGGACGCGGCTAGGACGCAACCGTGGGCGGCGTCGGACGGCCCCGATGTCCTGCTTCCCGGCGCGGTGCCGGGACTCTCGGTCGTTCTGCTCGACGAACCCCTGCCCGATCAGGCCGCCCGTCTGAGTCAGGCACGACTGCGGCCCATCGTCTCGGAGCTCTCGCGGCGGCACGACCTGGTGCTCGTCGAGACCAGCCCGGCGCTCGAGGTCGCCGACGCGCTGGAAACGGCGCCCCTCACCGGTGGCGTCATCCTGCTGGTCCATCCGCCGTCCACTACCCGGGCGGAGTTGGAGGAGTTCCGCCGCCTGGTCGAGCGAGCGGGGAGCACCGTCCTCGGCGCGGTCATCGAGACGAGCCAGCGCGTCGGTCGCGTTGAGCGGCACGGCTCCGCAGGAGGGAAGCGGGCGGAGGGGGTCAGGGCCGGATCGTCACCCGCCGAGGAGGACCGGACCTTCGCCCTCGAGGCCTGAAGCTCGTCCCCCCACCTTCGGCCGGGCGGGTATGGGGCGCCACCCGCTCACGACGCTTGGGAGGGCCGATCCGTCGAGAGGGCTGCGCGGACCCCCTGCAGTGGGCGCCGCAGCCGCTCCATCCGCGGTTCGCCTTGGCGGCGGGCGGATCGCCGCACGGAACCGTGCCTGAGCGCCGGATCAGCCACCGCGCCGCGGGCCACACCAGTGACGCCGGGGGGGCCTCAGGCCAGGACCTTCAACCCTTTCCCGTCCCCGGCGGTTCGGGTGTTCGATCAACGATCGGCGGGCGCCAGGACGAGGGTCCACATCGTCGCGGTGTTGTCCGCCGAGCTCGATGTGGCGGTCAGGAGGCCGTTGGTCCCCTGCGGGGTCGCGTTGCCCACTGTCGGTGGCGAGCATCGAGATGCGGCCTACGCCAGTGCCGTGCGACTCGTGGCGGGCGATCTGGCCGGCCGGCGGCGTCCAGGCGCTGTTGTCGACCGTCTTGTCCGCCCAGAAGGAAACGGTCCAGCGTTCTGCGGATGTGACCACGGGGGGCGTCGTGTGCTCAGCCCGGTCGATGTCCTCGGCCGCCGCCGCGAAGGCTTCGATCGGGGCGGTCGCATTGGTCCCGGAGTAGGCGAGCAGTGTCGTGCCCGTCTTGCGCGCCAGGTCCATGGTCACCGTCACCTGCGAGCCTGAGTCGTCGGGTCCGGCCACGCGGTACCAGGCCCGGTCTGCAGCCGCCCGGCGACGACGTGGTCGAGATCCTGCCAGCCCGGCAGGTCCGAGATCGTCGGTGCGCTGTCGTTGACGTTCGTGAACAGCCGGAGCGCGTCCCCCTCCTGCACCGAGGCGGGCACCGTCAGAGTGTGGGTCGCGCTGTACTTGTGCAGCCTGGTCTCGGCGCGGAATGCCACGGGACCGGCGGGTGGGTCCGGCGGCGGTGGGGGCGCGGCGACCGGCACCGTTGTGCTGGTCGAGCCGGTGGCACCGTCATCGTCGGTCACCGTCAGGGTCACGGTGTAGTTGCCGTCGCTCCGGTACGTGTGGGTCGCGGTCTTGCCGGTCCCGAACTGGCCGTCGCCGAAGCCCCAGGCGTACGACGCGATCGTCCCGTCCGTGTCGCTCGACCCCGCCCCGAAGAAGTCGCAGGTAAGGCCGTCGCACGACGCGGACGCGGACGCGACGGGCGCCTCGTTCGGAAGCTCGGATCCAGGAAGCGGCATGGCCTAGGACCGTGCTGAAGTAGTCGGGTTCGGCATCGGCGGCGGAGCCTTGGTGGTCGGCTCGCCGGGTGTGTGGGTGGCCGCGGGCGGTGTGAGCCGGGCACGTCGAGCGTGCTTCGCGGGGCCGTAGGGCGTCCGCGACGCCTTGAGCGGCCGTGAAGGGGCCTGTTGGAGCTCGCGGAGACCCGCTTTCGGCCGCTCAGCCGGCCGCGGGGATCGTCCAGCCGGCCTCGTAGCGCATGCCCAGGTTGACCAGTCGGGTGAGGTTGACCGCTGCGACCCGCAGGCTCCAGCCGAGCTGGTTGCGTTTCACCCCGCGGTAGCGGCAGCGTCGATGGCCGTCTTTGACCATCCAGGAGATGGACCGCTCGACCAGCGAGCGACGCGGGTAGGTCTGGGCGAACTCGGGGGTCTTGGCCTGGGCGCGGGCGGCGACCAGCTCGCGGTCGTGGGCGCTGACGTGCAGGCTGCGCCCGGTCTTGCTGGTCGTGCACCGCGTCCGCAGCGGGCAGCCGTCACAGCGCCGCCCGAACGTCGCGGAGCCCTTCGCGCTGATCGCGACGGTCTGCCCGTTGGGGCAGGTCACCGTGCGTGTTTTGTGGTCGACGGTGAAATCGTCGCGGTCGAACCCGTCGGGCACCGCCGGCCGCGACGGCAGCGGCTTGATCGTCGCGCAGTGACCGCGCTGGGCGATCTCGGCGCGGGTCTTGCCGCCGCCGTAGGCGGTGTCGCCGAGCACCTCGACCGACTCGTCCTCGTCGTCGAGCAGCTCCCCGATCGCGTCGGCGTCGGCGGTGTTGCCCGCGGTCACCGTGTTGGCGGTGATCAGCCCGGTCTCGGGCTCGGCGGCGATGTGGGCCTTGTAGCCGTCCCGATACGAGGCCCGCGACTTGTGCGCGTGGCGGGCCTCCGGGTCGACGGTGGACACGACCCGGTCCTTGGCGACCGCCCGCGCGATCCGCCACGTCCCCGGCTTCTCACCCGGCTCCACATCCTGCCCGGCGACCAGCGCCAGCAGCGCGACCG
>JACCXR010000339.1 GCA_013696915.1 Euzebyaceae bacterium | reverse complement strand
ACCACCAGTCCGACGATCAGAGCCTTCAGCATCCTCATCCCTCCTTCCCTTCTGCTCGAGCATCCATGAGGAGTTCGCGGACCAGGCGGATCGCGCCGTCGACGGCGCCGGCGACCGGTTCGGACAGACCCATCCGCTCGTCGACGTCGGCCGGCTCGCAGCCGACGACGAGGACCCTGCGGACCTCCCCGCCGAGCGTGCTCAGCAACGCCAGCACGGCGACGGGTTCCATCCCGTGGGCGTCGATGATGCCGACCTCCTCGGCCGGACCCTGTTCCGGCTCGATGACGTAGAGGGTGCCCGGCGAACCTCCGCGGGGCGCGGCGTCGACGAGGATCGCGGTGTCGTAGCCGTCGAGCAGCTCGTAGGCGAGGTGCATCCCCCGGATCCCGAAGTCGGCCACGCGCACACCGTCGGGCAGCTCCTCGGCAGCCAGCCGGCGGGCGACCTCCACGCCAAAGCCGTCGTCGCCGAGGAAGACGTTGCCGACGCCGGCGACGAGCACCTTCGGGTTCACAGCGGCTCCACCTCGTCGGGGTGGAAGTACAGGTACCGCCCGTGCCACTTCTGCAGGTCAGCTGCGGGGTCGTCGGTGAGCGTCACCGCGAGGTAGGAGTTGTCGTCGACATCGAGGAAGACGGCCTCGACCTGCGCGACCCGTCCGGCGAGGAACATGTCCTGCGCGTCGGTGCGCCGCAGGCCCGGCCGCAGCCGGACGCGGCTGCCGCGGGACACCGGCACGGCGCCGACCAGCACGTGGTCGGTCTGCGGGGACACGGAGCTGTCGGCGCCGGGGTCCCACCACGGGACGTTCTCCGGTGCCGCGGGTGCGGTGGATGCCGCGCCAGCGGGTGAGTGCACGGAGCGGATGGCCCCGTGGAGCCGTTCGAGGATCTCCGGGGGCATCGTGTCCACGCGGTCGAGGAGCGCCGCCGCACGGGCGTCGGTGCCGCGGGCCTCCCGTTTCTCCTCGTCGGTGAGCGCCATGGTCCGCAGCGTCAGGATCTCGTCGATCTCGGTGCCGTCGAACAGTTCCCCCGGGCTCTCCGGCGCGATCGCGGGGTAGTCGTAGAGGATGATCGGCGAGGACAGGACGACGTCGCGGTTGCCCTCGGTCCCGACCAGCACCGGCCATGTGCCCACGTTGGCGCAGGCGGCGACCGCGGGCGTGGCCCACTCGGGATGCTCGAGCAGCGAGACGAACGCGCCGTCGCGGAGCGCGATGAGCGTGTGCGCCGCGATCAGCGAGCGCCGCAGCGCCTCGTCCCGGCCGGCCGCCGGGCCATCCGCGCTGGCGGTGTTCTCCGTGGTCACCCGCAGCTTGACGACGTCGTACGGGCCGGGGAGGCGCTCGGCCGACACCCGGGCGACCGCTGAGACCGGCCAGCGCTCCCTGACGATCCTGCCACCCGGCACGGCTTCCGCCTTGCGGCCGCCGGCGATCTCGATCGGCAGGGTCTGTGGCGAGTCGGACAGCGCCGCCAGGGGGAACTCGCCGACCACCTCGTGCTCCACGCCCTCGTCCCAGGTCGAAAAAAGCTCCCCATCGGACTCCATCGCCTCGACCGGCGTGAACCCGTCGCCGTCGGACTCCTCGACGCTCTTGTGCTGCACCTGCAGGAACCGCACGCCGACCCGGACCACCGTGTCGGCTCGCGGCTCGACGAGCACCTCGGTCTGCGACGAGGACGGCTCGCCGGTGGCGTCGGTGTCGACCGGGGCGACGAGCACGCCCCACTGCCAGCGGATCTGGTTCTTCTGGGCGGACGCCCGGTAGGGGTAGAGGATGTAGCCCTCGTACAACACGGCGTCGGCGACCGTGCGAGCGAGCTCCCAGGTCATCCCTGCTCACCCGCTTCCTTCAGCAGCGACTCGAGGGCGTGGTCCCACGTGGGCAGGGCCCGGCGCGCCTTGTAGCGCTGCAGCGCGTCGAGGGTGTCCCGGTGCATCCGGATCCACGCGCTGTTCGGGAAGTACTGGTCCATCATCTCGTCCCAGACGCGCACCGGCAGGCGGTACGTGCACTCTTTGTGCCAGGGCACCGGTTCGACGGAGAACCCGCTCGCGCCCTTCGTGAACACGGTGCCCGAGAACAGCAGGAGCAGGGGGATCTCGCCGTCGTCCAGTGAATGGAAGTACTTCGCCGCGGCGACCTCCATGTCGTAGGTGCACACGACCGGCAGGTCGACCTCCGTGCTGCCGGTGAACCCCTGGACCATGACCGCAAGGTTGGAGAACTGCATGGGCTTCACGGTGTCGCCCCATCGCGAGGTGTCACCGAACAGGTCGAACAGGCGCTCGGCCTCCTCCGCGGTGTAGCGGCGGCGGGCCGGCTCGACGCGGAACTGGCAGCGCAGCGCGATGGCGTGGATGCGCTCCCC
>JACCXR010000333.1 GCA_013696915.1 Euzebyaceae bacterium | reverse complement strand
GTCGCCGTTCGTGCGCAGCGCCGAGATCGTGACGGCGGCGGCGGCGGCGGCGCCGCCCACTCCGCCGGTGGAGGTGATGGTGCGCTCGCCGGTCCCGACGGTGATGCAGGTCTCGAGGGCCGTGGTGTTGAAGAAGCAGAATGCCGGCCCGGCCGGGACTTCGGTCCGGACGTAGGCGCCGGTGGCGGGGTTCAGGACGCTGGCCGTGACCGACGCCGGGGTGAAGTCGGCCGCGGCGGTCCGCTGGTCGGACTCCACGGTCACGTCGGTGGCGCTGACCTCGATGATTGCCAGGCCCACTGGGGCGATGGCGGTGCTGGTCGCCGAGGGCCCGAGCACCAGGATGGCGCCGTCGGCGGCCGCCGTGGCGTAGGTGACGTCGTCGATGTCCTCGGCGGCGGCATACGTCGGGGCCACCTCGACCGACATGATCGGGAACGCGCTGGGATTGGCGGCCAGCGCGTCCACGCGCTCCGCCAGCTGGCCGATCGCCTCCGACCGGTTCCCGGCCGACAGGCTGGCGCTGATGCCCGCCAGCGCCGTCCGCAGGCTCGGACCGAGGCCGGAGATCTCCGCGAGGAGCGTGTTCGTGAGCGTGAAGTCGAGCTCGGAGTAGTCGACGTCGGCGTCGGCCGTCACGTCGCGCAGCGGGGTCGTTTCCACGGTCGCCTCGCCGAAGGTGGCGTCCAGGCTCGTCCCGAGCTCCCCCGTCGTGACCAGCGGCCCCGCGGACGCGGCGGTCTTGGGACCGGGGTCGCCGGGCGCGTACGCCGTCACGTCGGTGCCGAGCGGCGGCCGGGCGCCGGCCGCGACCGCGCAGGCGTTCGCGGCGGTCTGCTGGCAGCCGGTGGTCCGCGCGGCCGACTGCACCTTCGCGTCGGCGAAGCCGATGACCGCCTCCTCGCCGGAGACGGTCAGCGACAGGCCGGTCGCCGCCGCCGTGCCGGCGAACGAGTGGTTCGCGCTCGCGGGCGAGGCGGTCACCAGGACCATTCCCACCGCCAGCGCGATGGCGCGTGCTCTCATGGCAAACCCCCGAGGCGGGCATGCCCCCGTCACCTCACAACCGGCAGCCTTCGACCGGCGGGACGCGACGCGGGCAGGACGTCGGCAGCGTACTTGACCGCGGGCCACGGCGTGGGAGGGCGGGCCCCGCACGTCACGAGCCGCGCCGTCCGGCACGTCGACGCGGTCGATCGGGAGGGTGGGCATCCGCACGTCACGAGTCCGCCTCGTCCGGCACCTCGACGCGGTCGATGTCGGCGAGCATCCGCGACTGGTCCCGTGCCGGGAGGAACGAGGCCCGGACCGCGGCCCTCGCGAGTTGGGCGAGTGCCGCGGGCGAGAGCCCCATGCGCGTGACGGCGTGGAGGTACTCGGCTCGCAGGGTCGTGTTGAACATCGGGGGATCGTCGGAGTTGAGCGTGACCACCAGCCCCTCGTCGATCAGGCGCGGCAGCGGGTGCGCCGCGAGCGACGGGACGACGGACAGGCAGACATTCGACGTCGGGCAGACTTCGAGCGGGATTCGGTGCTCGCGCAGGTGCGCGACCAGACGCGGGTCCTCCAGGCAGCGCACCCCGTGGCCGATGCGCTCCGCTCCGAGATGCGTCAGCGCGTCCCAGATCGTCGCGGCGCCCATCGTCTCGCCGGAGTGGGGCACGCTGTGCAGGCCGGCGTCCCGGGCGATCGCGAACGCCCGCGCGAACTGGGCCCGCGGCACGCCCGCCTCCGGGCCGCCCAGTCCGAAGCTGACGACGCCCTCCGGTCGGTGCTCGCGGACCAGGTCCGCCGTCTCCAGGCCCGCCTCTGCCCCGAACTCGCCGGGGACGTCGACGCACCAGCGCAGCCGGATGCCGGTGGCTGCCTCCGCCTCGAGGCGGCCCCGTTCGATGCCCTCGAAGACCGCCCCCGCCGGCACGCCGCGCCGGGTGTGGTTGAACGGGGTGATCGTCACCTCGGCGTAGCGCACGCCCTGCCCGGCCAGGTGCTCCCCGAGCTCGCGCGCGACCAGCGCGAAGTCCTGCTCGTCCGTCAGGTGGTCGCAGACCGCGTAGTAGACCTCGATGAAGTGGGCGAAGTCCTGGAACCGGTAGAACTCGCGCAGGCCCTCCAGCGTGTCCGGCACGCGGGTCAGCCCGTGCTTCGCGGCGAGGGTGAGCAGCGACTCGGGCCGGACCGACCCCTCCAGATGGACGTGGAGCTCGACCTTGGGCAGCGCGTCGACGAAACGCTCGAGAGCGGTCGCAGCCGCCAGGCCGTCGCCGTCGGCGTGCTCGGGCAACGACGCGCTCAGGCGAGGAACGGCGACGCGTCGATGAAGGGGCGCTCCTCGCGGCCGAGCGCCGTCGCCGGTTCGGCTCCCTCCCAGAACTCCCGCCCGATGCGCTGCCAGTTCGCCCTGGCGCCGAGCATCCCGAGGATCGAGTTGACGCCCCACTGGATGCGGTTGAGCAGCAGGTAGTCCGGCGGCAGGTTCAGGAGGCGGATGATGTCGAGGTACCCGCCCCGGGGGTCGGACGTGAGACGGTTCACGTCGCGGGCGAACTCCGGCGTGTACGTCCACTCCCGATCCTGCAGGATCGGCTCCTGCCCGATCCGGAACCAGGTCAGCAGCTTCTGCGGGTCCGGGACGCCGCCGGGAAGAAAGCCCGCCTCGCGCAGCGACTCGACCAGGGTGTCGGCGTCACCGTCGATCACCGCCCCCAGCTGCTTCTGGAGGTGCGCCCGCGTCTCTCTGCGGAACATCTTCACGCTGCCGAAGTCCAGGAACACGACCTCGCCCGACGCCGGGAAGAGGTAGTTGCCCGGGTGGGGGTCGCCGTTGAAGATCCGGAACCGGTTGATCGACCCGAACACGAAGCGGTAGATGATCTCACCGTAGCGGCGGCGCCCCGCCTCGTCGGACGTCGCGAGCATCTCGTCGAAGTCGCGCCCTTCGACGTACTCGCTCACGAGCACCCGGGGGCGGCAGTACTCCGCGTACACGCGCGGCACCCGGATGAACGGGTGCCCGTCGTAGCGGGAGAAGAACGCCTCCTGGTACTGCGCCTCGCGCTGGTAGTCCAGCTCGTCGACGAGCCGTTCCCGCAGCTCATCCATCAGCGGGCGGATCTGGAGGTTGGGTGAGAAGACCTTGCTGAGCGGCGCGAACGCCTCCGCGTTGGCCAGGTCGGACTCCACGGCCTCAGCGACGCCGGGGTACTGGACCTTCGTCACGACCGCGGTGCCGTCATGGAGGCGGGCGCGGTGGACCTGCCCGATGCTCGCGCTGGCGAGGGGCTCACGATCCCAGTGGGCGAACACGTCGTCGACCGGGGCGCCGAACTCGTCGCGGATCACCTCTGCGATCGCGTCCGAGTCGACCGGCGGGGCCGCGTCGCGGAGATCGGCGAGCACGTCGCGGTAGGTCTGCTGGACCTCGGGCGGCAGATCGAGGTCGACGAAGCTCGCGATCTGGCCGAGCTTCATCGCCGCGCCCTTCATCGAGCCCAACAGCTCCACGATCTTCTCCGCCGTCTCGGCGTGGAACCGCTGCTCGGCCGCCTCGCCGTCGCGCAGCCCGCGGACGCGCGACGCGAGAAACCCCGCGCCGGTGGACGCGGAGAGCCTGGCGATGCTCGCCCCCCGCTGCACACGGCTGCCGAGCTGATTCGCCCCCCCGTCGTCCGGGCGCGGGCGGCGGGGCGGCGGTGACGGCATTGGCCCATTGTGCCCGCCCCGCCTGGCCGGACAATCCGGGCGGCCGTGCCGCGAGCCCGCGCACGTCGGCGCGTAGCATGGACCGATGCAGACCGTGTTGTGGGGCCGGGACCACACCGAGCTCGGCGAGGTCGCGATCCACGCGGTCTCCGACGACGTGGCGTGCGCGATCACCCGGGGACTCAGGCGCAAGGCCTACCGGTACGTCGACCCCAACGAGGACACCGTCGCGGCCGTCGTCGGGCCGCGCGGCACGCTGCTCGTGGTCGCGGACGGCCACAACGGCGCGGAGGCCGCGGATGCCGCTGTCACGACGGTGCTCGAACGGCTGGGCGACGACCCGCCGCCGGCCGACCTGTCCGACGCCGCCCTCGTCGAGCTCTTCTCGGTCGCCAACGACGCCGTCCTCCACGCGACCGCGTCGCTGCGGCCGCCGAACGCCGGCAGCCGGACGACGCTGACGATGGCCCTGGTGGCCGCGCCGGCGAACCGGCCCTCTGTGCCCCGCAGGCTGCAGTGGGCTTCGATGGGGGACTCGGCCCTGATCATCGCCGTGGCCGGCAACGGCGAGGAGCTGACGAGACCGCAGCACCAGTTCGTCGGCCACCCGATGTCCGTTCCGGAGGTGGCCGGCAAGCTCCAGCGCGGCCTCGGCGAGATCCCCGCCGACGCGTGGGTGGTGGTGGTGAGCGACGGGTTCACGAACTTCGTCGGACCGGACCGGGCCTCCCGGGTCGTCGCCGACATCGTCGCCACGGCCACGGAACCGGCGACGGCGGCGCGCGCCATCGTGGACCGGGCGGGCGCCATGGGGGCCGGCGACAACGTGGCGGTCGCGGTCGCTGCCCCGATCCGGCTGATCCTGCCCGAGCCTCCCCGGCGGACGGGAGGACGGTTGTGAACGACGCTGCCCATGCGGCGCGGATCGCCGCGCATGCGGGTGAGGCGCTGCTCGCGCTGCGCACGAGACTGGACGGCGGGCGGGACGTGGACCTGCAGGCCCTGCGCGACGAGGGCGACCGCGCCTCCCACGACCTCATCATGGGCGAGCTCGCGTCCGCGTTCCCCGACGATGCCGTGCTGTCCGAGGAGGGCGCGGACGACCCCGTGCGGCTGGACGCCCGGCGGGTGTGGATCGTCGACCCGCTCGACGGCACGCGCGAGTTCGCCGAGGTCGGGCGGAGCGACTGGGCCGTGCACGTGGCGCTCGTCGAGGACGGCGCGCTGGTGGCGGGAGCCGTCGCGCTGCCCGCGATGGGCCTCACGCTGTCGACGGCATCGGCACCGCCGCCGCCGCCGCCGATGCCGCCGAACCCACGCCTCGTCGTCAGCCGGACGCGACCGCCGTCGTGCACCGACGCCATCCGCTCCGCGCTCGACGGCGAGCTCGTCGCGATGGGCTCCGCCGGCGCCAAGGCGATGGCGGTCGTGCTCGGCGGGGCGGACGTCTACGCCCACTCCGGCGGGCAGTACGAGTGGGACTCCGCCGCGCCCGTCGCGGTCGCCGCCGCCGCCGGACTGCACACCTCCAGGCTCGACGGGTCGCCACTGGTCTACAACCAGCGCAACCCCTGGCTGCCGGACCTGCTGATCTGCAGGCCCGAGCTGGCCGAGCAGGCCATCGCCGCCGCGCGCTGACCGGGCCATTGGACACGACGACGTTCGAGATCCGCACCGGCGGGACGTTCGCCTGCGCCGACCTCACCGACCGCATCGCCGGCTGGCTGGGCGGTCGGGGTGACGGCCTGTGCAACGTGTTCGTGCCGCACGCGACCGCCGGCCTGGCCCTGTTCGAGACCGGCGCGGGGACCGAGCACGACGTCGAGAAGGCGCTCGCGGCGCTCCTGCCGCGGGACGACCGGTGGGAGCACCGCCACGGCAGCCGCGGGCACGGCGCCGACCACGTGCTGCCGCTCGTCGTCTCGCCGTCGCTCGTGCTCCCCGTGCTCGGCGGCCGGATGGCGCTCGGCACCTGGCAGTCCGTCGTGCTCGTCGACCCCAACGGCGACAATCCCACCCGCACCGTGCGGCTGTCCTTCCTCCCCGGCTGACCGGCCCGGGACGCCGAGGGCGTGGCCGGTCACCGCAAGACCGGTGCCGCGAGCATGCCTGGGACTACGATGATCGCGGGGGTGGGAAACATGATCCAGGTCATCGAGGAGCGGCACATCGACGCTCCGCCTGATGCCGTCTGGCCACTGGTGGCCGACCCGGATCTGCTGGCGGAGTGGTTCGGCTTCGCCGACCGGATCGAGGACCGCGGGGGCGAACGGTGGCGGCTGCATGGGCGGTGGGGGTCGAAGCGCTCGGAGGTCGACGTCCGCCTGACGGAGGTCCGGCCGGCCCGCCGGTTGGCCTGGACGCACGAGCGCGAACGGCTCGGGGCCAAGCCGGCGTCGCGTTTCTCGGCTGACACCCAGTTCGCCGTCGAGCTCGATCCGGAGGCGGGCGCGACCCGCGTGCGCCTGGTCTCGCGGCAGCAGCCGGCGTCCTTCCTCAGGGGGGTGGTCATGCGACTGCTCGGGCGGCGGCGGCTGCGGAGCACGATGCGTGCGTCGTTGAGCCGCCTCTCCGAGGTCGTTCAGTCGGGGAAGGGCAGTGCCGCGTAGGCGTCGAGCGCCTCCGGGTTCGCGAGCGCGTCACGGTTGTCGACCGGTTCGCCGAGCATCATCGACCGGACGGCCTTCTCGACCTTCTTGCCGCTGATCGTGTACGGCACGTCCGGCACGGCGAAGACGTGGGCGGGGACGTGGCGGGGTGACGTCGCCTGGCGGATCGCGCCGCGGATGCGGGTGAGCAGGGCGTCGTCGAGTGACGCGCCGTCGGCCAGCCGGACGGCGAGCACCACCTCGACGTCGCCGTCGACTGGGCGCCCGACGACGACCGAGTCGACGATCTCGGGGAGCGGCTCGATCGCGCGGTAGATCTCGGCGGTCCCGATGCGGACGCCGCCGGGGTTGAGCGTGGTGTCGCTGCGGCCGTGGATCACCACACCGCCCTCGGGGCGGATCTCGACGTAGTCGCCGTGGGTCCACACACCGGGATGCTCGGCGAAATATGCCTCGCGGTAGCGGGTGCCGTCCGGGTCGTCCCAGAACCCGGTCGGCATCGACGGGAACGGGCGGGTGCAGACCAGCTCCCCCTTGCGGCCGACCACCGGACTGCCGTCGGCGTCCCAGGCCTCGACGGCCATGCCGAGCATCCGGCCCTGCAGCTCGCCGCGTCGTACCGGCAGGATCGGCACGCCTCCGGCGAAGCACCCGATCAGGTCGGTGCCCCCGCTGACCGACGCGAGCTGCACGTCGGCCTTGACGTCGGCGTAGACCCAGTCGAACTGCTCGGGGTTGAGCGGTGACCCGGTGGACAGGACCGCGCGCACGCTTGAGAGGTTGGCGACGTCGGCCGGGCGCAGCCTGGCCTTCTCGCAGGCGGCGAGGAACTTCGGGCTCGTGCCGAAGTGGGTGACGCCGGTCCGCTCCGCCAGCCGCCAGAGCGCGTCGGGACCCGGATGTGTCGGGCTGCCGTCGTACAGGACGACGGTGGCCTCGCTCGCGAGCGCTGACACAAGCCAGTTCCACATCATCCAACCGCAGGTCGTGAACCAGAAGAGCACGTCTTCGCCGGGGTGCAGGTCGACGTGGAGGCGGTGCTCCTTGAGGTGCTGGACGATCGTGCCGCCGGCACCGTGGACGATGCTCTTCGGCACCCCCGTCGTGCCGGAGCTGTAGAGGATGTAGACCGGGTGGTCCGCGGGGAGGTGTCGGAAGCGCACGTCCCCGGCGCCGGCGCCGAGCAGTTCGTCGTACGCCGTCGACGGGCGGCCGCGGACGCGCAGCCCGGTGCCCGCGAAGTCGACGACGACGACGTGCTCGATCGCGTCGATCTGGTCGAGCACCGCGTCGACCTTGTCCTGCAGCGGGTGGGTCGCGCCGTTGTAGCGGTAGCCGTCGGCGACGGCCAGCACCTTCGGGCGGATCTGGCCGAACCGGTCAATGATGCCCATGGGGCCGAAATCGGGCGAGCAGGACGACCACACGGCGCCCAGGGCCGTGGCGGCGAGCATGAGGACCACGGTCTCGACGCAGTTCGGCAGCACCGCCGCCACCCGGTCGCCGGCCTCGACGCCGAGCGTTTCGAGGCCGTGCTGGACGAGCGCCACCCGGCGGTGCAGCTCGGCGTAGGAGACGGTCTCGTCGTCGCGGCCCTCGCCGGCGCCGACCAGCGCGGTGCGGTCGTCGCGGCGCCGCAGCAGGTTCTCGGCGAAGTTCAGCGTCGCGCCGGGGAACCAGGTGGTTCCGGGCATCCGCGGCTGGTCGAGAACGGCGTTGTACGGCTCTGCGGCGATGACCTCGCAGTCGGTCCAGACCTTGGCCCAGAAGCCGCCCAGGTCGTCGACCGACCAGGCCCACAGCTGCTCGTAGGTCCCGGGACCACCCGGCGCCGAGCGCCGGAACGTGTCGAGGTGGGTGCGCCGCACGAACGCCTCGCTGGGCGTCCACAGAACCTCGTTCACGTGGCCTCCGGGGATCGTCGGTGGACGGGTGCGATCGTAGGGTGCCGCGAGCGGACGGTAGCTTCCCGAAGTGCTACTTCGGTGTGCTACATGGACCGGGTGGGAGTGCGGGAGTTGCGGCAGAACCTCAGCGTCTATCTGCGGCGGGTCGTCGCCGGCGAGACGCTGACGGTGACCGACCGCGGTCGTGCCGTGGCGGTCATGGCGCCGCTGGCCGGCCACAGCGATCCGGTCGAGCGCCTCGTGGCTCAGGGCAGGCTGGCGACACCCGTGCGTCCCGCTCAGGGACCGCCGGAGGTGCCGCCGCCGCCGACCCGGCCGCTGCGTCTCTCGGTGAGCCAGGCGCTGGAACGGCAGCGCGACGACGGATGACGACGTGGTGCTCCCGTCTGCGGGGCTCGTCTATCTCGACTCGTCGGCGCTGGTCAAGCTGCTGCTGCCGGAGCCCGAGAGCGGTGCGCTCGTGGCCTACCTCCGCGAACGCGGGCCCCTGAGCAGTGAATCGCCGAGGCTCGTCCGAGGTGATTCTCGTGACCTCGGTGGTGGCGGTCGCGCAACGACCGCCCAGGGGATGATGACCTCGAGTGCGCTCGCCCGCGTGGAGGTCGGTCGCGCGGTGCGGGCGGCTTCGGACGATGCCGAGCTGGCCGTCCGTGTCGGGCGGTTGATCGACAGCCTGGCGCTCGTTCCGGTGAGCGCGGACATCCTGCGCGCCGCCGAGGTGGTTGCGCCCTCCGGGCTCCGCTCGCTTGGCGCCATCCACCTGGCGTCGGCGCGGTCGCTCGGCGACGACCTCGGCGCGATGGTCGTCTACGACGAGCGGCTGGCCGCGGCCGCGAGGACGGCGGGGCTGGCAGCCGTCGCGCCCGTCTGAGGCAGCGGGGACGCACTGGATTGCTGACAGACCTGCCGGGCTCAGCAGCCGTCACCCGGCGAGGACCTCGCAGAACACGGGGGCGGTGCCCGACTGCTTCATGCCGAGATGGTCGGCGGCGGCCGAGGACACATCGAGCACCCGGCCGCCGTGGAACGGGCCGCGGTCGTTGATCCGCACCGTCACCTGAGCGCCGTTGCCCGTGTTCGTCACCCGCAGCCGGGTGCCGAACGGCAGCGTCCGGTGGGCAGCCGTGAGATCCTGGGGGTCGAAGATCTCGCCGCTGGCGGTCCGGTTGCCCTCGAAGCCGGGCCCGTACCAGCTCGACGTACCGGAGAAGGTGCTGACGACGACCTCCGCGCCGGCGATCTCCGCGGGCGCCTGGGGAGCGGGCTCGGGCTCGGGTGCGGGCACGCCCTGGAGCGCCGCGTCGAGCTGCGCCACGACGTAGTCGTTCGCCGCGGCCGGACCGCCGACCATGACGCCGGAGGTCCAGCGGTCGGCGTGGTCGCGGAGGAACCGGTCGGCAGAGGCGCTCAGTCCCCTTGGCGGCACCAGGATCAGGGGCGCGCCGAGCGCCGCCGCGACCGTGCCCGCGCTCAGGGCGTCCGGGTAGTTGCGGCCGGAGGCGAAGACGGCGGGCTGATCGCCGCCGCCGAACCGCCGCAGCGCCTCGTCCGCGAGCTGCACGGAGGTCTCGTAACGGCTGGTGCCGGCGACCCGGTCGACGTCGTAGCCGAGGGCCGCAAGCTGGGCCTCGACGGCCGGCCGGATGGCCGCTTCGCCGCCGAGCAGGAGCACCCTCGACGGCTTCAGACCGGCGAGCGCTGCCACGGTCTCCTCCGGGAGGTCGTTGGCGCGGGTCAACAGGGTCGGGACGCGGTCCGGCGTGGCGGACAGCGCCCCGGCGGCGACGGCGTCCGGCCACGCCCGTGCGGGATCCGCGTGCTCGCCGAGGGCGACCACCACGTCACCGGACTCCGAGCCGCCGGCGGCCTGCGCCACCTCGGCGGCGGTCGAGTACCGAGTCCGGCCGCTCAGGCGGCGGACCTGGTAGCCGGCCGCGGCGAGGTCGGCCTCGACGGCGGCGGACACCGCGTTCTCCCCGCCCAGGATCCAGACGGTCTCGGTCTGGAGCCGCTGGAGCTCCTCGGCGACGACGGCGGGCAGCGCGCCCGGGGTCGTCAGCAGGAGGGGAGCGTGGAGGCGGTTGGCCAGCGCGCCGGCGGCCAGCGCGTCCGGGAAGCCTGCGGCCGTGGCGAGCAGGACGTCGGTCGCGGTCTCGCGGAAGTCGCGGGAGGCATCGACGGCCGTGGTGATCCGGTCCGGGCCGAAGGACCGCTGCATCATGGTGAGGTCGTCGGCGGAGGCCGGCCGGGGGGCGGCCGGGAGGACCAGCAGCACAGCGGCCGCTGACAGGACGAAGCGCATGGCGGTTCGCTCGGGCAATCGAGGCATGGGCCTACCTGGGTCGGGGGCGACGGGCCACCGCGCGGGGGCGGGCGCGGTGGTTCGGCGAGGGGGGGAGGGCTCGCCGGCGAGAAGAGCTGCCCCGCGAGGATGCCATCCCTTTAGCGCCGCTGCAATGCCCGGCGAGGCGGCGGGTGGGGGCGAAGGGCAGTCTGCCGGGCCCAATCAGCGGTCGCGGTGGGGGAGGAGCGCCGCCATGGGTAGGAGGATGGGGCGGGGTCGGACGCCGGGTTGGGCGGCGAAGCAGGCTATCGGTCAGTCGGCCTTGACGGCGAGAACGGGAACGTTCGTCCGCAGGTCACGGACGTCACCGTCGCCGCCGTCGTCGCGCAGGCGCTCCTCGACGGAGGCCACTTCGTGGCGGTACGCCGTCATCTGCTGCGCCTCGTCGCGCGTGCTGCGGCGGAGCGAGGTCAGGACCCGTCAAGGGGTCACCCCGGCGCGGGCCGTCTCCGTCATCGCCTGGACGATGCGCGAGCGTGGGTCCGCTCGGCGGTGCCGAGGGGTCCGCTGCCCGAGCGTGGTGCCCGGGCGTGGCCCGTCGGCGCGCGTTCAGTCGTCGAGGAGGGCGGTGACGTCGTCGACGACGGTGGGGGTGATGGCTTGGGTGCCGCCGGTGATGCGGACGGCGGTCAGGTCCTCGGCGTGGTCGGTGAGCCATTGGCGGGTTTCGGGGGAG
>JACCXR010000313.1 GCA_013696915.1 Euzebyaceae bacterium | reverse complement strand
CGTCTGTCCCGCTCGGGCGGCTGGCGCAGCGCGTGGGACCCGGACGCGGGCTCCGGGTGGCCGCCGCGGTCAGCGCGGTCTGCACGCTCGGGATCGCCGCGACCGCGGGCAGCCTGGCGACGCTCCTCCCGTGGCTGGCGCTCGCGGGGACGGCGCTGTCGCTGGGCGAGTCCTCGGGCAACCTGTCGCTGGCTGAGCGCGTCCGCGGCGAGCGGCTCGGTCTGGCGTTCGGCTTCAAGCAGTCCGCATCGCCGGTGGCGTCGCTGGCGGCGGGTCTTGCGGTGCCGTTCGTCGCCCTCACGATCGGCTGGCGCGCGGCCTTCGTGGGCGCCGCCGGGCTCGCCGTGCTGGCTGCTGTCCTGCTGGCGTCCGGACCGCCGGTGGCCGCCAGGACCGCGCACCGGCCCTCGCCCGGGCGCGGCAGGGGGCTGCTGCTGCTCACGATCGCCGGGGGGAGCGGGTTCGCCGCCGCCACCGCGCTCAGCACGTTCATCGTGGACGCCGCGGTGACGGGAGGCGTGCCCGCAGGCGGCGCCGGCCTGCTGCTGGCGGTCGCCAGCCTCGCGGCGGTGGGGGCCCGCCTCGTCCTCGGCGCGGTCGCCGACCGGCGCTCGGACCGGCAGTTCGGCGTCGTCGCGGCCATGATGGCGCTCGGCACGGTCGGCTACGTCCTGCTCGCCGTCGGCGGGACGCCGCTGACGGTCGCCGGAGCCCTGGTCGCGTACGGGCTCGGATACGGCTGGAGCGGGCTGTTCTTCTTCTCGGTCGCTCGGCTGGACCCCGTGGGCGCCGGTTCGGCGTCGGGGGTCGTGCTGACGGGCGGCTTCCTCGGCAGCCTGCTCGGCCCGCTGGTGGTCGGGGGACTCGCCGAGCGGTGGTCCTACTCGGCTGGCTGGATCGCCTGCGCCTGCGCGATGGTCCTCGCCGCGTTCGCCACCCTGGTGGTGCACCGGCGCCAGACGCGCCGGGTCCCGGCGGCGCTGTGAGCGCCGAACCCGTTCAGCGGTCCGGCCCCGGGCGCAGCACCACCAGGCGGGCGCACCACGGGCAGCGGCGGCGTGTCCGCGGCCGGCGCTCCCGCCAGCTCACCGTGGCCCGCACGAGCCGCCGGCAGCACGGGCACGGGACGATGATCGGGACCCGGTCGATCGGCGGGCGCGACTCCTCGCCGGCGGACGGCGGTGCGGTCATTCCCCGGACGCTACTCGCGGGCTGCGACCGCGCTGCGACCGCGCCGCGCGTGCGCCGGTAATGTCGTAACGATGCACACTCTCGCTGAGGTCTCCACCTGGTTGACGCGCCGGCTGCCGGACGACTGGTTCATCGAGCCGCCGGAGGTGCTCGCCGACCGCGACGAGATCCTGGTCGTCGGACGTTTGTCTGAGCCGGCCGCCGCACAGCGGACTCAGGATGCGGCGCGGGCCGCCTGCATCGAGCGCTTCCGCGAGGAGACCAGGGACCACCGCATGCGGATCGCCCGGGATGCCGAGGCGCGGTATCGGCGCGCGCTGTCGTGGGGCGCCGCCTGCGGCGACGTCCGTCAGCTGTTCACCACGGTCAGCGTGCCGGCCATGACGCGGCTGCGCTTCCCGGAGCGGGCGGTGCTCGACACCCTCATCGACGCCGGGGTGGCGCGCAGCCGCAGCGACGCGCTCGCCTGGTGCGTCCGCCTGGTCGGGGCGAACGAGGCCGAGTGGCTGCGCGACCTCCGCGACGCCTTCGCCCACGTCGCCCGCGTCCGCGCCGCCGGCCCCGCCGCAGGGGGCGCCGACGAGGACGCCCCCGCGACGGGGCGGTGAGCCCCTACTGGGACGGGACGGCGAGCTCCTACTGGGACGGGGCGGCGAACTCCTACGAGCCGGGCGGTGGGACCGGCCGCGGGCGGGAGGGCCCGGGCGCCCGCGGCCCGACGGCGACCTCGTCGATGAGGCCGTAGCGCAGCGCCTCGTGCGCGGACAGCCAGAAGTCGCGCTGGGTGTCGAGGTGGATCCGCTCGACGCTCTTGCCGGTCCGTTCGGAGAGGATCTGCTCCATCCGTTCCCGGAGGAAGGCGAACTCGCGGGCCTGGATCTGGATGTCGGCCGCGGTCCCCTCCGCACCGCCGAGGGGCTGGTGCAGCATCACCCGGGCGTTGGGCGTGGCCGACCGCGTGCCCGACCCGGTCGCGAGCAGGAACGCGCCGGCCGAGGCGGCGATCCCGACACAGGTCGTGTGCACCGGCGAGCGCAGCAGCTGCATCGTGTCGTAGAGGGCGAACATGCCGGCCGCCGATCCCCCCGGCGAGTCGATGTACATGGTGACCGGGTCGTCGGACTCCGCGTCGAGGACGAGCAGCTGGGCGGCCAGCTGGTCGGCCTTGGTGTCCTCGATCGGGCCGCGGAGGAACACGATCCGCCGCTCGAGGAGCCGCGCGAACGGGTCCCAGACGCGCGGATCGAACGGAACCGCCTCATTCGGAAGGGTGCTGGGATCCATGCGCCGGCCTCCGCCACGTCATAAGCTGCAACCAAAGGGTTGCGCAACCGTACGCCGCCCACGGACATGCCGCAACCGATGGGTTGCGGGTTTGGAGTCCTCGATGCCGGCCAGCGCAGAGGTCACACGCACCGTCGTCCTGCCCGCTGACCGGAAACGGGTGTGGGACGCCGTCACCCGTCCCGCACCGCTGTCCCGCTGGCTGGGCGCCGAGGTCGAGATCGACCTGCGGCCGGGTGGGACCGGCACGGTCGTCGGCGAGGACGAGACGGTCCGCCGGCTCGTCGTCGAGGAGGTCGTGCCGGGGCGCCGGCTGACCTTCCACTGGTGGCCGGCGGACCGCGAGGCGGCCACGCCGCGCGACGCGGGCGCGTCGACCGTCGAGATCGGGCTCGACGAGGTCCCCGCCGGAACCCGCGTCACCGTGACCGAGACGGCGTCCGCGAATCCCGCGCCGGCCGCGGCCGCCGCCATGGCGTCCGACGCCGCGTCCGCGTCCGCACGCCGCGTGCTGCTCGCGACCCGGTGACGACGGGCGACCCGACTGAGGTCGGCGTGGTGTTCGCCGCGCTCGCGGACGCGACCCGCCGCGACGTGGTCGTGCACCTGTCGTCCGACGGCCCCGCCACGCCGACCCAGCTTGCGGCACGCCTGCCGGTCACCCGCCAGGCCGTCGCCAAGCACCTCGCGGCGCTGGAGTCCGCGGGTCTCGTGGCGGTCAGCCGGGAGGGGCGGGAGGCGCGCTACCGCTTCACGCCGGAACCGCTGGCGGACGCGATGTCCTGGATCACCGACGTCGGCCTGCAGTGGGACCGCCGGCTCGACGCGCTCCGCGCGCTGCTGGGCGAGGAGGCGGGGTAGGGCACCGCCCGGTGGCCTACGGCGTTGTCGCGCCGCGGTTAGCCGGCCAGGCGCTCGACGACGCTGCGGGTCGACCAGCGAAGGGCCGCGTCGATGTCCGCCACGACGCTGCAGGCGGTGTCGGCGGCCTGCGCGTCGCCCGTCTGGTGCGACAGGGCCCGGAGCAGGCCGCGGAGCTGCTGCAGCTCGCCGTGCGCCGCGTCGCCCGCGACGCCGCGGCCGACGAGGTCGAGCATGCCGCACGCCTCGGCGACAAGTTCCTGGATGTGTTCGGCTTGCGCGTCCACTGGTGGTCGCATCCCCTGATCTCGACTGCCTCGGGATCAGGCTGCCACAGGGGTGGGACGAAACCGCGGAGGCGGTCCCCGCCGGCGGGTCGCGCGCGACCCCGTCAGCCGACGTCCCAGACGACCGGCGGGCGCAGCCCCTGGTTGCGCTGCCATTCCTCCAGGAGTCCGCGGTAGTGCGCCCGGGCCCGCCCGCCCATGGCCCGCACCATCGTGAGGTTGACGCCCGCGCCGATCGCGCCGCCCACGACGGGCACCGCCCGCGGCAGCCGCCCCCGGACCAGCCCGCCGCCGACGCGGCGCGTGACCTGGCCCGTCAGGTAGGCGTTGAGCCGCTCCGCGGCGGCCCGGTCGAGCAGCTGCCGCGACAGGTGCGCGACGAGCACCTGCGTGCCCTCGAGGGTGAGCTTCGAGACGCCGCTCGCGACGAGGAGCCCCACTCGCAGCTGGGCGGCGCCGTGCTCGGTCTCGGTCTCGAACCCGTAGGCCCCCATGACCCCGCTGGTCGCCCGCACCATCCAGGCGAGCATGCCGACCGTGTCGGCGGGGATGGACACCGGCATGGTGATCGCGCCGCCGAGGTTGGCGACGAACCCCTGCGCGCCGGCCGCGAGGGCGTTGCTGCTCACGTAGGACCGCGCCAGCGGGTCGAGGGCCGCGGGCGCGCACCAGCGCAGGCTGGCGAGCGCCTCGGACGCCGTCGACCCGGACAGGGGGAGCCCGCGCTTGACGGCCTCGGCGACCACGTCCTCCGCCGGCACGCGCGCGCGCACGACGAGCTCGTCCAGGAGCCGGGTGACCGCCCGCCCGGCCCCGCCGGCGCGGCCGCCGAAGTTCCGCGGGCCTTCCATCAGGCCAGGGTACGCCGGTCCGACCCGGCGGATCGGCCGCACCGCAGCGCCGGGCACCGCCCGGTCGGCATCACCGGCCCAGGCTGGGGACGCGGCCGGCGAGCGCAGACAGGTCGGTCTGCGTCCGACCGGCCACGGACACGCCCACGCCCACGACCAACGACGCCACCAGCGCCCCGGCGAACGGCGGCAGCGTCGGGACCGCCCCCGGGAACGTGGCCATCCACACCCCGGTCGCCACCGACCCGGACGTGACCCACCCCGGCACAACCGCGCCGGCGAGCCCGGCGACGGCCCCGGCGAGCGCCCCTGCCGGCGTGGCGCGCCGCCACAGACCCAGGAGCGCGGGGCCGACGGCGCCGGCGCAGAGCACGTCGGCGATCAGGAACAGCCGCAGCACCGAGTAGCCCTGCATCGCGACGGCCACCGCCGGCACCATGAGCAGCACCGTCACCAGGCGGGCGCCCGCGAGCGACGTCCCGGGCCGCTCCGCCGTGACGAGCGACGCCAGGCCGGTCTCCAGGGTGTCGACCGACGAGGCGACCAGGGCAGCGGCCAGCACGAGGACCAGCAGTCCCACCCACGACGGCAGCCCGGTCAACAGGGCGAAGAAGGGTACCGGCGGGGTGCCGAGGTCCCGCCCGCTGCCCGCGGCGAGGATGCCGGCGGCGCCCACGAGCAGCACGACGGGGACCGTCGCCGCCGCCCCCAGCGCCGCGCCGCGCCGCAGCGCCCGGGCGTCGCGCGCCGCCCAGACGCGCTGCCAGTACC
>JACCXR010000288.1 GCA_013696915.1 Euzebyaceae bacterium | reverse complement strand
CGCGAGGAAGAACAAGGCCGGGGGCCGACGGTACAACCCGGCCAGGCCCCGCAGCTGCGCCAGGCTGGGAGCCGCCTCACCGGTCTCCCATTCGACCACCCTCTCGGGCTTCGTCTTCAGCCGGCGGGCAACTTCCGCGACGTCGAAGCCCGCGACCTCTCGACCCCAGATGAGCACGCTGGGGTTCACGGGAGCAGTCGGGGTCCTCGCCATCAGATCTCAGCCTACGGAGCGCGCAGGCCGGCGGTCACCTCCGATCGTTCATTGCCCACCATACGGAGGCGGTATGACATCTTGGCATCGACACCGGGATGCGGCCGACACCCACGGTTGGGATGAGCCCGGTGGCCCAGGGTCTCTGGGCCTTTAGGGGTACATTGGGGGTATGCCGAAGGTGAGCGTCTACCTGTCCGACGACCTCTACGGAGCTGCGCGCGCCCAGGGGCTGTCGATCTCGGCGCTGGCGCAGCACGCGATCGAGCAGGCGCTGGGGGCGGCGCAGACGGACCGATGGGTTGATCAGGTGAGGGCGCGCCCGGCTCGGGTCGCGGCCAGGATCGACACCGCTGCCGCGCTCGAGGGCGCCCGTGAGGAGTTCGGCGCGTGATCGTGCTCGACGCCGTGGCGCTCGTCGACGCGGTGCTCGACCAGCCCGCAAAGGCATGGGTCCTCGACCAGCTCACCGGCCAGCAGGTGTGCGCGCCCGCGCATCAGTCTGCGGAGGTGCTGTCTGCCGTCGCGCGGTTGCAGCGGGCGGGGGAGATCAGCTCGGAAGTGGCGCGCGCGGCCCTGACCGAAGCCCGGGCGCTCGCGCAGGAGCTCGTCCTGCCGAGCGCAGCGCACCTCGCTCGTGCCCTGGATCTGCAGGCGCAGGTACGGGTCCTGGACGGGCTGTACGTGGCGTTGGCCGAGGAGCGCGGGTGCCCCCTCGTCACCACCGATCGGCGGCTGGTGCGGGCGGCTCCACCCTGCGAGCTCCGTGCACCCGGCGGAGAGGACGGCGGGTGAGGATGGGCGCTGGAGGCGCAGCCGGTGCGGTGCACGGGTGACCGGGAGCGCCGACGTCGCGCGGATCTCGCCGGCGCGTCGCCGGGAGATCGTGGATGCGCTGCGCCGCGGGACGGTCCCGCAGCGGGGCCTCGACGTCCTCGCCGTGGGGATCGACCACCTGGCGCCGACCTTCGACTCGGAGCTCGACGTGGTGGCGGCGGGCGGCGCCGGTTTCAAGGCCATCCGGGGCGAGTACGGGGCCGGCAAGACGTTCGTGACCCGGTGGCTGGCCGAACGCGCCCGGCAACGCGGGTTCGCCACCGCCGAGGTGCAGATCAGCGAGGGCGAGACACCCCTGCACCATCTCGAGACCGTCTACCGCCGCGCCGCCGAGCGTCTCGCCACGCCCGACCATCCGACCGCGGCGCTGCGGTCCGTGATCGATGGGTGGTTCTTCGCCTTGGAGGAGGAGGTGATCGCCGGCGGGCAGGTCGACGAGCGGAACGAGGCCGGGCTGCTCGCTGCCACCGACGCCCTGGCCGAGCGGCGCCTCGCCGACGTTGCGGCGCGGGCGCCGGCGTTCGGGGCGGTGCTGCGCGCCTACCGCCGGGCGGTCGCGGCAGAGGACCACGCGACCGCCGAGGGGCTGATCGCGTGGCTCGGCGGGCAGCCCCACGTCGCCGCCGGCGTGAAGCGGACGGCGGGGGTGAAGGGCGATCTGGACCACGACGGCGCGCTCGGCTTCCTCGCCGGACTGCTCGTCGTGCTGCGGGACGCCGGACGCGCGGGGCTGGTGCTCGTCCTCGACGAGGTGGAGACGCTGCAGCGGGTGCGGTCCGACGTCCGCGACCGGGGCCTGAACGCACTGCGGCAGCTCCTCGACGACCTCGACGCCGGCCGCTTCCCCGGGCTGTACCTGGTCATCACCGGGACGACGGCGTTCTTCGACGGCCCGATGGGGATGCAACGCCTCGCTCCGCTGGCCCAGCGACTCGCGACCGACTTCAGCGGGGACCCGCGCTTCGACAACCCCAGGGCACCGCAGCTGCGGCTGCGCGGCTTCGACGAGGAGCGGCTCGTCGAGCTCGGCGTGCGGGTCCGCGACGTCTACGCGGCGGGCGCCGACCACGCCGACCGGGTGGCCGATCGCGTGGACCGCGACTACGTCGCCGTGCTCTCGCGTGCGCTGACCGGTGAGCTCGGCGGCAAGGTCGGCGTCGTCCCGCGCGTCTTCGCGAAGAAGCTGGTCGCCGACGTCCTCGACAAGGTCGACCTGCACGCCGACTTCGATCCGAGGCAGCACTACGCCTTGACCGTCGAGGAATCGGAGCTCACCGAGG